>NZ_QUML01000040.1:0-45576 GCF_010907025.1 Rhodopseudomonas sp. BR0G17
CACCACCCCAAGCTCCGCGACGACTACAACGCCCTTCGCCTGCAAGGAAAACCCGGAAAGGTCGCGCTCATCGCAATCGCCCGAAAACTGCTCGTCACAGCCAACGCACTCGTCAAAGCCGACACGCCATATCAAGGTAACACCCTTGACACATGAGACAGTCGCCGGGTTCGCGCTGCGCGCGCCCCGGAATGACGGCGCGGCGCGGCGTCATCCAGCCGTCATTTGCCGCTCATACGGTCCTGCGCATCAATCAGAACCGTGATGATGACCAGGCATGTTGTGGCGACGGCGTTTGCGTCGCTGTTGTTCGTTTCGGCCGCTTCGGCTCAAACCATTTACCCAATCGACCGCGCCGAGATTCTGGCCGGCGCCAAGTTCGACCTCAAGGTCGAGTTCGGCGGCGAAGTCGCCGCGGACAAAGCCAGCCTCACCATCAATGGCGCCGACGCCGCGACCGTGTTCGGCAAAGCCCCGGAACTGATCGCGCAAGAGGCGGGACAACCCCGGTCCGCACTGCTGCTCCGCGACGTCACGCTGAACAAACCCGGCCGCTACAGCATCGAGGCCGGCGACGGCGCTACGCGCCGCAGCGTCAGCTGGACCGTGTACGACAGCGGGCCGCGGCGGGCCAAGAACGTGATCCTGTTTGTCGGCGACGGTCTGTCGCCGGCGCATCGGGTGGCGGCGCGACTGCTGTCGAAAGGCATTCAGGAAGGCCGCGCGGGCGGCAAGCTGGCGATCGACGACATGCCGCAGATGGCGCTGGTGTCGACCGCGGGAAGCGACTCGATCATCACCGACTCAGCCAATGCGGCCAGCGCCTATGCGACCGGCCACAAGGCCGCCGTCAACGCGATGGGGGTCTATGCGGACCGCACCCCCGACCCGCTCGACGATCCCAAGGTCGAAACGCTGGCCTCGCTTGCCAAGCGCAGGCTCGGACTGTCGATCGGCATCGTCACCAACACCGAAGTGGAAGACGCGACGCCCGCGGCGGTGATCGCTCACACCCGCCGCCGCGCGGCCTATGGCGACATTGTCGCGCAGTTCTACGCCGCGCAGCCCGACGTGCTGATGGGCGGCGGCGCCGCTTACTTCCTGCCGAAAGCCGCGAACGGCAAGCGTAAGGACGATATCGATTATCTGGCGAAATTCCGCGACGCCGGCTACGCGGTCGCCACCAACGCGACCGACCTCGACGCGGCGAGCAAGACGGGCCCGCGGAAACTGCTCGGCCTGTTCGCGCCCGGCAACATGGACGGCGTGCTCGACCGCCGCTTCCTCAAAGGTGGCGGGGGCGCCAAGAACCCGGACCAGCCCGATCTGACCCAGCAGGTCGCGGTCGCCCTCGACGTGCTGTCGAAGAACGACGCGGGCTTCTTCCTGATGGTCGAATCCGGCCTGATCGACAAATACGCCCATGCACTCGACATGGAGCGCGCCGTCTATGACACCATCATGCTCGACAACGCGGTGCGCCAGACCCGCGACTGGGCCAAGGCCCGCGGCGACGACACGCTGATCCTGGTAGTGGCCGATCACAACCATCCCAACGCGCTGGTCGGCACCGTGCGCGACGATCTGGCCGAGGGCGACGACGTGCCACTGCGCGAGCGGATCGGCGTGTACGAGCGCGCCGGCTTTCCGAACTATCCGGCGCCCGATCCGGACGGCTATCCGGAGCGCGTCGATGTCAGCCGTCGCATCGCAATCTTCTCCGCCAGCCTGCCGGATCACTACGAGACGCTGCGGCCGAAGCTCGACGGCCCCAACCAGCCGACCGAGGCGGGCGACAAGCCCGGCACCTTCAAGGCCAACGACAAGTACAAGGGCGTGCCCGGCGCGGTGCTGCGCATCGGCAATCTGCCGGCGATGATGAATGCCAGCGTTCACTCCGGCGAGGACGTGATCCTGACCGCCGCCGGCCCCGGCAGCGACCGCGTTCGCGGCTCGCTGGAAAACACCGATGTGTTCCGGGTGATGGCCGACGCGTTGGGCCTCGGCGCCGAGGCCAAGTAGCAGGCGGCGCGAGCTTTAAGCCACCCGCGCGTCCCCCATCGCAAACTCTGCACCGGCGGAAGCACCGCTCTGCTGCAGGTCGAGCAGCCCGGTGATTTCGGAGTTGGGACGGGCCTGGCTGAACAGGAAGCCCTGCGCTTCCTGGCAACCTTCGGCGCGCAGCCAGCTCAGCTCCGCCTCGCTTTCGACGCCCTCGGCCGTGATGGTGACGCCGAGGCCGTTGCCGAGGCTGATGATCGAACGCACGATCGCCTGGGATTCGCGATTGTCGCACAGCCCGCGAACGAACGACTGATCGATCTTGATCTTGTCGAACGGGAAGCTGCGCAAATAACTCAGCGACGAATAGCCGGTGCCGAAATCGTCCATCGAGATCCGCACTCCGAGTGCGCGCAGCGCATGCAGCGTTGCCAGCACCTGGCTGCTCTTTTCCAGCAGCAGCGTTTCGGTGATCTCGAGCTCCAGCCGGCGCGGCGGCAGGCCGGACTGCTTCAGCGCATCCATCACCACCGAGAGCAGATTGCCGACCCGGAATTGCAGCGGCGACAGGTTGACGGCGACGCGGACGTCGTCCGGCCAGCGCGCGGCGTCCATGCAGGCCGAGCGCAGGATCTGCGCGCCGATGGCGTTGATCAGTCCGGTGTCTTCGGCGACCGGAATGAACTCGGCCGGCGAGATCATGCCGCGCTCCGGATGCGGCCAGCGCACCAGCGCTTCGCTGCCAGTGATGCGACCGTCGGCGAGACGGACCAGCGGCTGATAGTAAGGGCGCAGCACTTCGTGCTGCAGCGCTGCGCGCAGATCGGTCTCGATCTTGCGCCTCGCCTGGGCACGCGCGTCCATCCCGACTTCGAAGAAGCTGAAGGTGCCGCGAGTGTCCTTCTTGGCGCGCGACAGCGCCATGTCGGCGTTCATCAGCAGTTTTTCGGAATCGTCGCCGTCGCCGGGCGCCACCGCGATGCCGATGCTGGCGCCGACCACCACTGAATGGCCCTGCAACAGATAGGGCTCGGCGATCGCGTGCAGCAACCGCTTGGCGAGCAGCACGATGTCCTCGGGCCGCTTGATGCCGGTCTGGATCACGGCGAATTCGTCGGAGTTGAGCCGCGCCAGCGGGTCTTCCTCGCGCAACGTCGAGCGCAGCCGGCGGGCGACGCCGCGCAGCAGCTTGTCGCCGACCGCGTGGCCGAGCGTGTCGTTGACAGCCTTGAAATTGTCGATGCCGACGAACAGCACCGCGATCTTCTCGCCGGTGCGTCGGGTCTGGATCAGCAGCTCGTCGAGCCGCTTGCGCAGCGAATTGCGGTTCGGCAGCCCGGTGAGCCCGTCATGATGCGCCATGAAGGCGAGCCGCATCTCGGCGCGCTTGCGCTCGGTGATGTCCATCAGCGCCAGCAGCACCGCGGGCTCGCCATTATAGGTGAGTTGGCGTGAGTAGATCGCCAGATCGATCAGCGAGCCGTCGGCTTTGACGTGCTTCCAGGTCCGCGCGGTGCGTTCTTCGTGAGTGTGATTGCCGGCCCAGGGCAGCTCGGTCTCGAATGCCTGCAGGCGGCGGATCGTCAGCGAGGCGAATTCGGACGGCGAGTACCCGTAGTGCTCGACCGCGGCATCGTTGACGGCGAGGATGCGCTCGTCATTGAGCTGGCAGACGATCATCGGCACCGGATTGCTTTCGAACATCAGCCGGAACGAAGCTTCGCGCTGCTTCAGCTCGGTGATGTCGACCCGCAGGCCGATGATGCCGCCGTCGGAGGTGGTCCGCTCTTCGATCTGGATACAGCGGCCGTCGGCCAGCACCTGCTCGTGGCTGGAGCCTGGATTGAACATCCGCTGCAGCCGCTCGGCGATCCATTCCTCCTCGCGGCCCTCGGCCTCCGGATAGTCGCCGCGCGCGATGCCGATGCGCATGGTGTCCTGGATCCGCGCGCCGGGCTCGAACTGATCGGCGCTGGCCTTGTAGATCTCGGCGTAGCGCTTGTTCCAAAGGATGTAGCGGCCATCGGGATCGAGAAACACGATGCCCTGGGGCAGGATGTCGATCGCCTCACGCAGCCGGGCGTGCGAGCGCCGCGCTTCCTCGAGCGCGGCTGCGACCGCGCGCTCGCCTTCGGCAACGTCCGCCGGCCGCGCCATCCGGCGCGGTTTCGACGACAGCTTGGGGGCGGGCAGCGTGCTGCGGCGCGGCTTAGCGCTGCCGGCAGACGGACGGATTCGAGCCGTCTTCTTTTTCTTCAGCCGGACTTGCGGACTCACCACGCATCACCACCACGCAAATGACGCCCTGATTGTGCAATAAGTGTCTGAAAAAATTGTATAACGGCAGGGATGTCGCAGGCTGGAAAGGTTAAGGCCGGGCCGGGGCATGCTCGCCGGGCAGGCAATTTGCTGGCTGCAAGAGGTGTCGAATAACCTCCAGCAGAGGGATTCGACCGTCTTTCTGCGGATTCCGGCCCGGCGTTGCCCACGTGGTGAGCGATTGCCCACTCAGCGCTGCAAATTGCGCCAGACTCCTGCAGGGTTAGCGCGGGCTTAAGGAAAGGCGAATTTAGCGCGAAATCATCTCCGCCAAGCCACAGCGCCGATCCCAACCCAGTCGAGATCAGGCGCGCGTGCGGTATAGTGAGCGTATGCGCCGCGCGATTCTTGCTGCTCCGGTCCGGCTCGCCAGTCTGCTGGCTGCGATGATGTCGCTCGTCCCGGCCGCGATGGCCCAGGACAAAGGCACCCTCGACCCCAAGCCGCTGCCGCCGCTGGCGCATCCCGACGATCCAAATCTCGCCGCGCGCGAACTATTCGCCCGCAAGCTCCGCCCAACCGCGCAACAGCCCCGCCCGATCGGCTTCTACGCCAAGGGCTGCATGGCCGGCGGCACTTCAATACCCATCAACGGTCCGACGTGGCAGGTGATGCGCCTGTCGCGCAACCGGGCGTGGGCGCTTCCCGCCACCGTGGGGCTGATCGAACGCGTTGCCAACAAGGCGCGCGAACAGGCCGGCTGGAACGGTATCCTGATCGGCGACATGTCGCAGCCGCGCGGCGGGCCGATGCTGACCGGCCACGCCAGCCACCAGGTCGGGCTCGATGCCGACATCTGGCTGACGCCGATGCCGAACCGGCTGCTGTCGCGCAACGAACGCGAAGAGATGTCGGCGGTGATGATGGTCCGCAGCGATCGGCTCGACATCGAGCCGTCGGCCTGGACGCCGACGCATTGGAAGGTGATCCGGGCCGCGGCGCTGGAGCCGGAGGTGGACCGCATCTTCGTCAACGCCGCGATCAAGAAGGCGCTGTGCCGCGAGGCCAAGGGCGACCGCAGCTGGCTGCACAAGGTGCGGCCGATGTACGGCCACGATTACCACTTCCACATCCGGCTGCGCTGCCCGGCCGGGATCGACGGCTGCGAGTCGCAGGCCGAACCGCCGCCGGGCGAAGGCTGTGGCGCCTCCGATTTCGCCTACTGGTTCAGCGACGCGGTGCTGCATCCGAAACCGCCACTGAAGCCGCCCCCGCCGCGGCACCAATTGACGTTGTCCGAGCTGCCGGCCGAATGCCGGGCGGTGCTGAACGCCCCCGACAAGAAGCCGGACTGATCAGCGCGGGGAGACCGCGAGCTACACGCCCGCGATCGCCGACCAGACGTCCGACAGTTTGGACTTCAGTTTGGTGAGACGGGTCGGCGGCGGCGCCTCGTCTTCTTCCTCGGGCAGCCGCAGACCGACCACGTTGACGCGGCCGCCGCCAAGGCTGCGCGCCACCAGCACGATCGAGTCCAGCGGCAGCGTCGCGCCGACCATCGGGGCCTGGTCGAGATAGATGTCGAAGTAATCCGCCAGCGTCAGCGCCTCCTGGCCGGCCGGCACGCTGACGCCGTAAGCGGCCGCAAGATCGCCGAGCGAGGTCTCGCCCGGCACGATGAAATCGCCGAGCAGATGCGGATCGGGCGCGGTCGACGGCGGCATGTCGACGAAGAAGCGGTCGAGCGCGGCGGCCTTTTCGGGCGGCGCCAGCAGGTAAACGTAGTCGCCGGGCGCGACCGGATCGGCTTCCTCCGGCGTCAGGATGCGCTCGTCGCGGATCACCAGCGTTGGCTTCGACCATGACGGGATCAGGCCGCGCTTCAGATACAGGCTTTTCGGCCGCACCGCATAACCGACGAGCTGTTGTTCGAGCTGGCCGGGCAGATCGAGTTCAATGCGCCGCGGCCCGCGATCGGTGCGCGGCAGCGCGACGTGCAGCTTGCGGGCCGCCGGCGCCAGCGTCCAGCCCTGCAGCATCAGCGAAATCAGCACCACCACGAAGGCGACGTCGAAATAGATGTACGCCTTCGACAGCCCGACCAGCATCGGGATCGACGCCAGGAAGATCGCGACCGCGCCGCGCAGGCCGACCCAGGCGATGAACAGCCGCTCCCGCCAGTTGAAGCGGAACGGCGCCAAACAGATGAACACCGCGAGCGGCCGCGCCACCAGCATCAGGGCCAGCGCAATCACCACCGCCGGGCCGATGCTGTCCATCAGCCGCTGCGGCGACACCAACAGGCCGAGCAGCACGAACATCACGATCTGCGCCAGCCAGGTCGCGGCGTCGAGAAACGCCACCACCGAATTATGCGCGCGGGTCGGCTGATTGCCGATGATCATGCCGGCGAGATAGACCGCGAGAAATCCCGAGGCGTGCGACATCTGCGCGGCGCCGAATACCACCAGCGCCGCGGTGGTCACGAACGGCGCGTGCAGGCCCTGCGGCAGCGCCACGCGATTGAGCGCCATCACCACGACGCGGCCGCCGACCACGCCGATCACCGCGCCGAGCGCCGCCTCGCGGACGAACTCGATCAGCACGTGCAGGATCGAGCTCTCGCCGCGGGTGATCAGCTCCACCAGCATCAGGGTGAGGAACACCGCGAACGGATCGTTGGTGCCGGATTCGACCTCCAGGGTCGCGCCGACGCGGGGGCGAAGCCGCAGCCCCTGGGCATGCACCAGCAGGAACACCGCCGCCGCGTCGGTCGAGGCGACCACCGCGCCGGCCAGCAGCGCTTCGACCCAGCTCAGATCGAGCGCGTAGCGGGCCACCGGCGCCGTCACCAGCGCGGTCAGCAGCACGCCGACCGTCGCCAGCCCCATCGACGGCGCCAGCACCGCCTTGATGCTGGAGAAACGTGTTTTCAGGCCGCCGTCGAACAGGATCAGCGCCAGCGCCACGGAGCCGACGAGGTAAGTGGTGCCGAGATCGTTGAAGCTGAGGCCGCCGGGGCCGGACTCGCCGGCCAGAATGCCGATGACCAGGAACACCAGCAGCAGCGGCGCGCCGAACCGCAGCGCCAGCAGGCTCGACAGGATCCCCGCCATCACCAGGACGGAGCCGAGCAGAATGGCGATGCTGACCGAGTCGAGGGACTCCATTGCCTCTCTGCGATTGGATGACGGAACGCTGCCGCATCCTTAACGTCGCCGGATTGCGTCGCCAAGAGAGCATTGCGGCCGATAGCCTTTTGCGGCGGCCATGTCCGGCCGGCGACCCAGACGGCCGGCGCGCGCGCTTGCTGCGGCGGGCCGCTATCACTAGATTGGGCTCAAATCACCGCATCTTCAAAAGACTGGTCCGCATGAGCTACGTCGACGCCACCGAAACCGCCCAGCGCAAGACCGGGCAGATCAAGCTGCACGGCCCGGCCGGCTTCGCCGGCATGCGCAAGGCCGGCCAATTGGTGGCGCGCTGCCTCGACGAGCTGGTCGACATCGTCAAGCCGGGCGTTCCGACCTCGAAGATCGACGACTTCGTTCGCGAATTCGCCTTCAGCCATGGCGCCTATCCGGCGACGCTGATGTACCGCGGCTACCGCTACTCGACCTGCACCTCGCTGAACCACGTGGTCTGCCACGGCATGCCGGGCGACCGGCCGCTGAAGGAAGGCGACATCGTCAATGTCGACGTCACCATGATCGTCGACGGCTGGTACGGCGATTCCAGCCGGATGTATCCGGTGGGTCCGATCGCCCGCAAAGCCGAGCGGCTGATCGACGTCACCTATGAGTCGCTGATGCGCGGCATCGCGGCGGTCAAGCCGGGCGCCACCACCGGCGACATCGGCCACGCCATCCAGAGCTTCGTCGAACCGCAGCAGATGAGCGTGGTGCGCGACTTCTGCGGCCATGGCCTCGGCCGGCTGTTCCACGACGAGCCGAACATCATCCACGTCGGCAGCCCCGGGCAGGGCGCGGTGCTGAAGCCCGGCATGTTCTTCACCATCGAGCCGATGATCAATCTCGGCAAGCCGTACGTGAAGATCCTGTCCGACGGCTGGACCGCGGTCACCCGCGACCGCTCGCTGTCGGCGCAGTTCGAACACTCGATCGGCGTCACCGAAGACGGCTGCGAGATCTTCACCGCTTCGCCCAAGGGCCTCGACAAGCCGCCGTTCCAGAGCTGAGCGCGCCCATCGCCCAGCTGCCGCAGCGTCGACAAAAGCTCCCTACGCCCGGCCCCCGCTCAAGAGTCAGCTCCGTGCTCGCGTCGCCCTCACCCCGACCCTCTCCCGCAAGCGGGAGAGGGAGCAGGCTGCCTGGGGGGTTAAGTAATACACTTCGAGCGGACGAAGAGTGGTCGTCCGCTGTCCTTTTCCAAGCCAAGTCCGCTCCACAATCTACGGCTCTCTCACCAAGCCACAGTCCGGGCCCCCGCGCACGGCGCGCTCCCTCTCCCGCTTGCGGGAGAGGGTTGGGGTGAGGGGACGCGAGCATTGAGGTCGTGTTGAACTAACCGGCCTTCCGGGCTTTAGGCCCCGCCGCGCTCCGCGCTGGCTTCTTTGCCTTTGCCGGTTCTTCCTTCGCCTTGCCGGTGCGGCTACCTGCGATCGGCAGCAGCATCTCCTTTTGCCCAGGCGCGGTCTTGCGCTTCTTGGCGCGGGCGGGCTTGGCGGGGGCAGACTTCTCCGCGGTTTCGGATGAGGCAGACTTCTTGGCCGCCGGAGCCGACTTCGCGTCGCCGAGGCTCCTGCGCAACGCGTCCATCAGGTCGACAACGTTGTCGCCGCGCGGGCGGGCCTGCGGCTTGATCGGCTGTCCGGCCATCTTGCTGTTGATCAGTTCGGTAAGGGCGCTCTCGTAGTGATCTTTGAACAGATCGGGCTGGAAGTGGCCGGACTTCTGCTCGACGATATGCTTGGCGAGATCGAGCATATCTTTGGTGATCTTCACGTCCTGGATGTCGTCGAAGTAATCGCCGGCCTCGCGCACCTCGTAGGGATAGCGCAGCAGCATTCCGACCAGGCCCTTGTCGCGCGCTTCCAATGCGATGACGTGCTCGCGATTGGTCAGCACCACGCGCGCCAGTGCCACCTTGTCCATGCTGCGGATGGTTTCGCGGATCACCGCATAGGCGTCGTGGCCGACCTTGCCGTCCGGCACCAGATAGTAGGGGCGCACCAGATACAGATCGTCGATTTCGGACCGCGGCACGAACTGATCGATTTCGATGGTGCGGGTCGACTCCAGCGCGATGTTGTCGAGCTCGTCCTTGGTGACCTCGATGTAGCTGTCAGTATCGACCTTGTAGCCCTTCATGATCTCGTCGGACGGCACCTCGTCGCCGGTCTCGGCATCGACCTTCAGGTATTTGATCCGATGCCCGGTGGCCCGGTTGATCTGGTTGAAGCTGATTTTTTCGGAATCCGATGTGGCCGGGTAGAGCGCTACCGGGCAGGTCACCAGAGACAACCTGAGAAAGCCCTTCCAGTTGGCGCGGGGGGCCATGACGCATACTCCACTGCTACTCGAACCGGACTCAAAGCCGGAAGGACTCGGATTCGTTCCCGCGACCGACTATCTTGCTGTCGAGGAGCAGCGGAGCCGCCGCCATGATCGATCGTCCCCGGGATTTGCCGCGCGATCTTGCGACGCGGATGGCGCGGCGCAGCAAGCCGGCCGACGGCTTTCTGCGCGAGACCTTCGTGCTGCCCCGCCCGGCCGCCCGGGCCAAGGCGAAGGCGTTTCTCGAGGCGTGGCCGAAGGCCGCCTATATGAGCAGCGTCGAGAGCTGGCGGGAATTGCCGGACGACACCATCGAATTCACGATGCGGCGGCTGCCCAGCGCCGACTAGCGCCAGGAACTCTGTCAGCGCCGAGAACCAGAGCGGAATTCGGGTTGCAAAAGCCGCGCGGCACGGCATGGTTGTGCGGAACCAGACCTGCGCGGCCGTGGACATGCCGACAGACAACGCCGAGCGATTGCAGCCAGCCGGATTTGACGAAGCGCCGCATTATCATGGCCATCGGGAGCGGCTGCGCGAGCGGTTTCGCGACGCCGGCGCCGACGCGCTGTCCGACTACGAGCTGCTCGAGCTGGTGCTGTTCCGGGCCCTGCCGCGCCGCGACGTCAAACCGATCGCGAAGGAGCTGATCGCGCGGTTTGGTTCGTTCGCCGAGGCGGTGCATGCGCCGGCCGAACGGCTGCGCGAAGTCAGCGGGGTCGGCGACGCCGCCATCATCGAGATCGGACTGATCGCGGCTGCGGCGGCGCGGGTGACCAAGGGGCAGGTGAAGCAGCGCACCGTGCTGTCGTCCTGGTCGGCGGTGATCGACTATTGCCGCACCACCATGGCGTTCGCCGACAAGGAGCAGTTCCGGATCCTGTTTCTCGACAAGCGCAACCAGCTGATCGCCGACGAACTGCAACAGGTCGGCACCGTCGACCACACGCCGGTGTACCCGCGCGAGATCGTCAAACGCGGACTCGAATTGTCGGCCACCGCGGTGATCATGGTGCACAATCACCCGTCGGGCGATCCGACGCCGTCACAGGCCGATATCCAGATGACCAAGTCGATCATGACGATCGCCGAGCCGCTCGGCATCGCGGTGCACGACCACATCATCGTCGGCAAGAACGGTCACGCCAGCCTCAAGGGGCTGAGGCTGATTTGAGGCTGACCGCGGGGCTTAGAGCTCTTCATCGATTGATTGAAGCGGATTTGGCCTTTGCCAAGCGTCCGAAGTCCTCATCCTGAGGAGCCCGGCAAAGCCGGGCGTCTCGAAGGATGAGGAGCCACATCGCCTGCGGCGCATGGTTCGAGACGGCGCTTCGCGCCTCCTCACCATGAGGCTCTACAAGCTGCGGCCGCTAGGAAGTTCGGTCCTGATTCTGTCAAAACCAGAGATGCTCTAGTCCGCGTTCGGCTTGGTGTCGGGACCGGCCGAGCGCACCAGCCGCACGGCGAGGCGGATGCCCCGGCTGTTGCTGTCCGGATGGCCGTCGACGAAGTCGAAATTCCAGTACAGGTCGAGCATGCCGTACGGCGTGACGGTCCAGTATTTGGCCAAGCCTTCCTCGGTCGGCACGATGTCGGGAAACACCGTGGTATCGACCACCGGGCTGCCGCAGTCGCTATCGACGAGACTCTCAAGCTCCGCGCCCGACGGCACGCGCCAGCCATCGCCAGCACTGCCCGCCGCCGCGATCGCCTGATCGAGGCCGAGATAGCTGACCACTCCTTTGCAGCCGGCGTTGCCGCTCCAGCTATTGCCCACCGAGCAGCGCTGCCAGATCAGCCCGGTGCGCTGGTCGATCGCCTCCGCGGCCGCCAGACGAAAACGCGTCTGATGGCCGCTGCGGTCGCGGTCGTAGCAATCGGCGCGGACGGAGGAGGCGGCGAACGACAGCGCAACGCAGATCAACGCGGCCGCCACACCGCGATGCGATCTGCCAGCCCCAGCCTGCTCGCCGCGCCTGATCATGGAGCCGGCTTGCCGAACGCTCCGTGGCGACCTTCGCCCTGCGCGAACCGGGTGGCGCCGGACAGGGTTTCGCCGGATTGGATCACTTTCAGCCCGCCGCGCATCTCGTTCATGATCGCGTCTTCTTCCGGCAGATCCCATTGCTGCAGGGCCGACAGCCGGTCGGCGCGCAGGCAGGTCTGCGGGAATTGCGAGATCTGTTTGGCGAGCTCGATCGCGCGCGGCAGCGCCTCGCCGCGCGGCACCAGACGGTTGGCAAGTCCGATGCGGTGCGCTTCGTCGGCCGCCACCGGACGGCCGGTGAGAATCAGATCCATCGCCTGGGAGTGACCGATCAGCCGCGGCAGCCGGATGGTGCCGAGGTCGATCAGCGGCACGCCGAAGCGGCGGCAGTACACCCCGAAGGTCGCGTCTTCGGCGACCACGCGCATATCGGCCCACAGCGCCAGCTCAAGGCCACCGGCAACCGCAAAGCCTTCGACCGCGGCGATCACCGGTTTGGACAGCCGCAGCCGGCTCGGGCCCATCGGCGCCAGTGTGTTGTGGCCGGCGATCTCGCGCTTCTTTTCGGCATCGCCCGCCGCCACCGCTTTCAGATCGGCCCCGGCGCAAAACGTGCCACCGGCACCGGTGAACACCGCGACCGACGCGGTCTCGTCGGCATCGAATGCCAGGAAGGCGTCGTACAGCTTTTTGGCGGTGGCGCCGTCGACGGCGTTGCGGCGTTCGGGGCGGTTGATCGTGACGATGGTCACCGGACCATCGCGTTCGATCCGGACGGTGTCCTGGCTGGGCATGGGTTTCTCCCTTTTGGTCGCCTTGCGTCCCTTGGCGGGATCGTCATGACAGCATCGCTGTCACGAGCCGTGACGGCGATCAAGACCATCGGCGACAAGGCCGGGATGCGGGTTCATCGTTGGAGCCCGCCGACGGCCGGCTCAGCGCTCGGCCACCAGATCGCGATACAGCTTCGCGTAGTGCTGCGCCGGGTTCTTCCACGACACGTCGGTGGTCATGCCGTTGATCTGCAGATTGCGCCAGGCAACGACGTCGGCGAACAGCGCGCGGGTTTTGCCGAACGCCTTGATCAGCGCGTCGGTGGTCACCGGCGCGAACTGGACGCCGGTCGCGACGCCGGTGGCGGTCGCCATCTCGTTGGCGTCGACCACCGTATCGGCCAGACCGCCGACCCGCGCCACCACCGGCACCGCGCCATAGCGCAAGGCGCAGAGCTGCGTCAGGCCGCAGGGTTCGAACCGCGACGGCACCAGCAGCGCGTCGGCGCCGGCCTGGATCTGATGCGCCAGCGCTTCGTCGTAGCCGATCACCGCGCCGACCTGGCCGGGATATTTGCGGGCCGCAGCCGCGTAGGCCTGTTCGAGTTCTGAATCGCCGGAGCCGAGCAGGGCGAGCTGTGCGCCGCCCGCGATCAACTGCGGCAGGGCTTCGAGCAACAGGTCGAGCCCCTTCTGCCACGACAGCCGGCTGATCACGCCGTACAGCAGCGCGCCCGGCTCGGGCTTGAGACCGAACCGTGCCTGCAGCACCTTCTTGTTACGGGTGCGGGCCGCGATGCTCTCGACGTCGTAGGTGGCCGAGATCAGCGCGTCGTTGGCCGGATTCCAGACGTCGGTGTCGATGCCGTTGAGGATGCCGGACAGCCGATCGGCGCGCAGCCGCAGCAGGCCGTCGAGGCCCATGCCGGCTTCCGACCCCTGGATCTCGGCTGCATAAGTCGGCGACACGGTGGTGATGCGGTCGGCAAGCTGCAGGCCGGCCTTGAGATAGCCGATGCCGCCGTAATACTCGATGCCATCGAGGCCGAAGGCGCGCTCCGGCAGGCCCAGCCTGGCGAGCAGCTCGTAGGGAAACCGCCCCTGGAACGCCAGATTGTGGATGGTGAAGACGGTCTTCGGTCCGGGCCGGCCGCTGTATTTCAGATAGGCCGGCAACAGACCGGTCTGCCAATCATGGGCATGCAGCACATCCGGCTTGTAGTGCGGCAGCAGGCCCTGGCCGATCGCGGCGCCGACCTGGGCCAGCGCCGCAAAGCGCAGGCCGTTGTCGGGCCAATCCTTGCCGTCCGCGCCGACATAGGGATTGCCGGGCCGGACATAGAGATGCGGCGCGTCGAGCACGAACAGATCGAGATCGCCGCAGCGCGCCGCCAGCAGCCGCGCGGTGCCGCCGAACAGCTCGTTGAAGCTATGGACCTGCTGCGGATCCTCGATACCGCCGAGCACCGCCGGATAGCCCGGCAGCAGCGAGGTGACGGCGATGTCGTTGGCCCGCAGGGCGGCCGGCAACGCGCCCGCCACATCGGCGAGCCCGCCGGTCTTGATCAGCGGAAACAGTTCCGACGCAACAGAGAGAACCGCCAGTGTGGTCATGCGTCGAGCTTCTCGATCATCGCGCGGGTAATCAGACAGATGCCGTTTTCGGTGCGCCTGAACCGCTTGGCATCGAGCTCCGGATCTTCACCGACCACCAGACCGGCCGGCAGCTTGACCTCGGCATCGATCACCACATTCTTCAGCCGGCACGAGCGGCCGATGTCGGCGTAAGGCAGCACCACGGTGTTCTCGACATGCGAGAACGAGTGCACGCGAACGCCGGTGAACAGCAGCGAATGCCGCAGCGATGCACCCGAGATGATGCAGCCGCCGGACACCAGCGACGACACCGCTTCGCCGCGGCGGCCTTCCTTGTCGTGGACGAATTTCGCCGGCGGCGTGATCTCGCCATAGGTCCAGATCGGCCATTCGCGGTCGTAGAGGTCGAGCTCCGGCACGATGTCGGTGAGATCGATGTTGGCGGCCCAATAAGCATCGACCGTGCCGACGTCGCGCCAGTAGCTGATCGCTTCGGAGCTCGACCGGCGGCACGATTTGTCGAAGTGATGCGCCACCGCTTTGCCGTGCTTGACGATGTAGGGGATGATGTCCTTGCCGAAATCGTGCGTCGAATTCGGATCGGCGGCGTCGCGGCGCAGTTCGTCGAGCAGAAATTTGGTCTCGAAGACGTAGATGCCCATGCTGACCAGCGACTTGTCGGCCTTGCCGGGCATCGCCGGCGGATCGGCCGGCTTTTCCAGGAACGACATGATGCGGTCGCTCTCGTCGATATGCATCACGCCGAATGCGGTGGCTTCAGCCCGCGGCACTTCGAGGCAGCCGACCGTGACGTCGGCACCCTGCTCGACGTGCTGCTGCAACATCTTCTCGTAGTCCATCTTGTAGACGTGGTCGCCCGCGAGCAGGACGATGAACTTCGGATCGTAGCTCTCGATGATGTCGATGTTCTGATAGACCGCGTCCGCCGTGCCCCGGTACCACATCTCTTCAGAGACGCGCTGACTCGCGGGCAGAATGTCGAAGCTCTCGTTGCGCTCCGGCCGGAAGAAGTTCCAGCCGCGCTGCAGATGCCGAATCAGGCTGTGGGCTTTGTACTGCGTCGCCACCGCGATGCGGCGGATGCCGGAGTTGAGCGCATTCGACAGTGCGAAATCGATGATGCGGGATTTGCCGCCGAAATACACCGCAGGTTTGGCGCGCCAGTCGGTCAGCTCCATCAGGCGGCTGCCGCGTCCTCCCGCCAGCACGTAAGCCATCGCATGACGGGCGAACGGAGCGGTGACACCTTGACTCATGCGGCCTCTCATTCCAGCGGCCGGAAGCCGGCCATTCCCACTGTGCGCGACGGTGTCTTGCGCATGACGACGGCGATGTCGCAGCGCCACATAGTGGCCGACGCGTGCATAGCTTGCAATGCCACCCCGCCGTGCGCAGACGCAACCCGATCATTCGATGGCAGCAATCCGCAAGCCGGCAGGATGACGCGCGTGCGACACGACGCATCCTGCCGCGGCTTAATCGACCGGCGTGAACAGGCGATGACGTGGATCAAGCAGACATGCCGCCTCAGGTCCGGATCCGCACCGGCACCGATTTGGCCGCCGGCGTCTTGGATGGCCCGTCATGGTGCCACACCGGCATCAGCGAATTCATCTCCGGGTAATAGGCCCCCAAGCAGCCGTCGGGCAGCTTGAACGGCGTGACAACAAGCGGCCCGGCCTCGCGATGCACGCCATCGCCGGCGTCGCCTTCGAGCCACACTTGCTGGCCTTCGGTGAGGCCCGCCTTGGCCATCTCGTCCGGATTGATCAGCAGCACGTCGCGGCGACCCTCGATGCCGCGCAGCCGGTCGCTCATGCCATAGACCGTGGTGTTGAACTGGTCGTTGGAGCGCATCGTGATCAGCCGGTAGCGGCCAGGCGCTTCATCGAAGCCGATCGAATTCAAGCGGCCCGGCGTCGTAAACTCCGCCTTGCCGCTCTCGGTCTTCCAGATCCGCTCACGCGCCGCGTTGCCCTTGTAGAAACCACCGGGCGTGAACATCCGCGCGTTGAAGTCGCCGAACATCTCCGGGTAGCTCTGCTCGATCAGGTCGCGGACCAGCCCATAGTCGCCGACCCAGTCGTCCCATCTCAGCTTCGGGTTGCCGCCCGGCAGCGTCGCCTTGGCGATGCCGGCGACGATTGCGAGCTCCGACTTCAGATGCTCGCTCGCCGGCTTGCGCAGCCCGATCGAGCCCTGGATGCAGCTGAAGGTATCTTCCATCGTCACCGCCTGCGGACCGCTGGCCTGGATGTCCTGTTCGGTGCGGCCGAGGCAGGGCAGCAAGTAGGCGGACTTGCCGTTGATGAGATGGCTGCGGTTCAGCTTGGTGGCGATCTGCACGGTGAGCTGCATCCGCGTCCAGGCGGCTTCCATCGCGTCGCGCTCCGGGATGGCGCGGACGAAATTGCCGCCGAGGCCGATGAAGGCGCCGACCTTGCCCGCCAGAATGCCGTGGCAGGCTTCCACCGTGTTTATGCCCTTGTCGCGCGGCGGGGTGAAACCGAACTGCTCGGCCATCTTGTCCAGCGGCACCAGCTCGGGCTTTTCGGAAATGCCGACGGTGCGCTGCCCCTGCACGTTGGAATGGCCGCGCACCGGCGAGATGCCGGTGCCGTCGCGGCCGATATTGCCCTTCAGCAGCAGTAGATTGACGAACATCGCAACGTTGAGGAAGCCGTGGGCGTGCTGGGTCAGCCCCATGCCGTAGATGCCGATCACCCGGTCGGCCTTCACATAGACGTCGCCCGCCGCCTTGATCGCGGCGCGGCTGAGACCGGACTCGCGCTCGATCTCGTCCCACGAGGTGGCGCGCACCTTGGCCTCGAACTCGTCGAGCCCATGGGTGTGCGCTTCGTTGAAATCGACGTCGAGCACGCGGCGGCCCTCGCGCTTGGCTTCATCGTCGCGCGCGAATACGTGCTTGCACAGGCCGATCAGCACTGCGACATCGCCGCCGGCTTTGACCTGGTGATACTGGCTGCTGATCTTGGTCTCCCGGCCGGTCAGCATCTCGGCCGGGTTCTGCGGATTGACGAAGCTTTCGAGACCCTTCTCGCGCACCGGATTGAAGGTGATGATCTCGACGCCGCGCTTGGCCGCCTCCTGCAGCGGATGGAGAAAACGCGGGCTGTTCGAGCCGGTGTTCTGGCCGAAGAAGAACATCGCGTCGCAGTTCGACAGATCGTCGAACACCACCGTGCCCACGCCGACGCCGAGCAGCTTCTTCAGCGCCACCGAAGTGGTCTCGTGGCACATGTTGGAGCTGTCGGGCAGGTTGTTGGTGCCGTACAGCCGCGCGAACAGCGCGTAGAGATACGACGTCTCCAGGCTGGCGCGGCCGGACGCATAGAACACCACCGACTTCGGATCGAGCGAGCCTAGATGCTCGCCGATCGCCTGAAACGCCTCGTCCCACGAACACGGCACGTAGTGATCGGTCGCGGCGTCGTATCGCATCGGGTGGGTGAGCCGGCCCTGCATTTCGAGGTCGTAGTCGGACCAGCCGCGCAGCTCGGTGACGCTGTGTTCGGCGAAGAACTCCGGCGTGCAACGCGCGCTGGTCAGCTCCCACAGCGTCGCCTTGGCGCCGTTCTCGCAGAATTCGAAGGTGTGATAGTCGGCGGGCTTGGCCCAGGAGCACGACACGCACATGAAGCCTTTCGGCTTGTTCTGGCGCATCAGCGTTTCGATCGCGGCGGGCGAACTCCACTCCTTGCCGAAGATCCGGCTGATCCCCTGCAGCGAGCCCCAGCCGCCGGCCGGGCCGTCATACGCCACCGTGCCGTCGGCGGGATCGGGGATGTCGGTGTCGTGAAGTCGGGACTCGTCTTGGGACATGCGAACTCCTGGCAACGCGCCGCCAGCCTTTGCGCACGTCAACCAAGGGTTCCGCGAACAGTTCCTGGGCCGCGCGGCAAAACCCGCGCGGGGCCTCCTATGTCGTCAGATCGGCTCGATGATCACCTGGGCGTAAAGCCGCTCGACCTCGTCCGGGCCGCACAATTGCGTACCATGCACCGTCAGGGTCGCCGAGCCCGCCGCGAGACCGAGCCGGAAAGCCTCCGCGATCGAGCCGCCTTGGGCCAGCCGATGCGCGATTGCGCCGAGGAAGCTGTCGCCGGCCCCGACCGTCGACACCGGGGTCACCGGCAGTGCCGGCGAACGCAGCGCCTGGTCCTTGGTGACCAGCAGGGCGCCGAGATGGCCGAGCGACAGCGCCACGATCTCGACCTGGCCGGCCGCAATATGCGCGCGCGCGGCGTCGACCCACTCCTTCTCGCAGCCGAGCGGGCGGCCGGCGAGCTCCTGCATCTCGCGCAGGTTCGGCTTGATCAGCGTGACGCCCTGCGCCAGCGCCGCGGTCAGCGGCTTGCCGGAGGTATCGAGGAAGAACTTGGCGCCGAGCTGCTTGGCTACTGCGGCAGCCTGCGCGTAGAAATCGACCGGCACGCCGGGCGGCAGGCTGCCGCTGCCGATCACGATCTTGGGCGCCGGCGAGGTCCCCGCCAAGGCATCGAGCATGCCGCGCCATTCATGCTCGGCGAGCGGCAGACCGGGCAGCACGAAGCGGTATTGTTCGCCGGTGGCATTCTCGCTGACCGAAAAGTCCTCGCGGGTCTCGGCAACCGCTTCGACGATCCGGCTCGGCACGTTCTCTTCGTCGAGCAGCAGCTTGAGCAGCTTGCCGGTGAAGCCGCCGGCCGGAAAGATCGCCTCGACGTCACCGCCGAACCGCTTCACCACCCGCGCCACGTTGATACCACCACCGCCGGGATCGCGCTTCTGCGCCGCGCAGCGCAGCTTGCGGCTCGGCACCAAACGCTCGACCGACGTCGACAGGTCGATCGCAGGATTGGGCGTAAGGGTGACGATGTCGACCATCGCGAGGCGCACTCCGGTTTGATGCTTTTGAGGAAATTTCGACAGGCGGGCGGGCAGTCAGTGTGGCGTGGCGATGTGCCGGTGCCGTTGATCGGCGTCAAGACCGCGCCCGCACGGCTGCGGTTCACTTCAGATCCGTTCGCAGCGGAGTAGCAGGCGAAAGCCGGTGCGCGGATCTGCCCGCTCCACGCGGCTAACCGGCCTGCCGGCGGAGGCGACTTGAGATGACCAACACCACCAAGATCGTGTTCCTCGGCGCTTCCAGTGCGTCGTTCGGTCTCAGCATGTTTCGTGACCTGTTCGCGTCGCCAGTGCTGGCCGGTTCGACGCTGACGCTGGTCGGACGCAATCCGGCAACGCTCGGCCGAATGACCGAGCTGGCGAAGCTGATGAACGCAAGGTCCGGTGCCGGACTGATCATCGAGCAGACCACCGACCGCCGCGCCGCACTGGATGGCGCCGGGTTCGTCATTAACGCCACCGCGATCGATCGCAACCGGCTCTGGAAGCAGGACTTCGAGGTGCCGAAGAAGCACGGCATCCGTCACACTCTCGGCGAGAACGGCGGCCCGGGTGGACTGTTCTTCACGCTGCGCACGCTGCCCTTGGTGTTCGACTTCATCCGCGACATCGAGGAGCTGTGTCCGAACGCGCTGTTCCTCAACTACTCCAATCCGGAGAGCCGGATCATTCTGGCGCTCGGCCGCTACACCAAGGTGCGCCACCTCGGGCTGTGTCACGGCATCTTCATGGGCCGCGACGCGGTCGCCTACATCATGCAGATGCCGCGCGACGAGATCGAAGTCTGGGGCGCCGGGCTCAATCACTTCCAGTGTCTGACAGAAATCCGCCACCGCGACACCGGTGAGGATCTGTATCCGCGATTTCGCGCCGCCGAGCAGAGCTTCGATCCGGATGCCTGGCGGTTCACGCGGCGG
Organism: Rhodopseudomonas sp. BR0G17; assembly: GCF_010907025.1. Classification (NCBI taxonomy): domain Bacteria; kingdom Pseudomonadati; phylum Pseudomonadota; class Alphaproteobacteria; order Hyphomicrobiales; family Nitrobacteraceae; genus Rhodopseudomonas; species Rhodopseudomonas sp. BR0G17. The sequence continues at coordinate 19,978 of NZ_QUML01000040.1, forward strand.
CTCTATCGCGCATTCGGCTACTGGCTGACCTGCAGCGACGATCATCTCGGCGAGTATCTGCCGTATGGCTGGGAAGCCGGCGAGAAGGGCTACGATTTCGACCAGGACGAACGCTGGCGCGGCGAATTCCTCACCCAGCTGAACGGCGTGCTCGGCGGCACGATGCCGATTCCGCAGTGGTGGACCGAGCCCTCGGGCGAGCGCGGCGCCGCGGTGATCGCCGCGATGCTGCACAACCAGAAGCGCTTCATCGAGTCCGGCATCGTGCTCAATCGCGGCGTGATCCCCAACCTGCCGGCGGAGCTCGCCATCGAAGTCCCGGTGACGGTGGATGCGGCCGGCGTGCATCCGGTGTCGCTCGGCCCGCTGCCCGACCCGATCGCCAAGCTGATGCTGATGCAGGCCAGCGTGCAGCAGCTCGCGGTCGAAGCCGCCGTCCACGCCACGAAAGAACTGGCCCTGCAGGCGCTGCTGATCGATCCGGTGGTCAATTCGGCGGTCGCGGCCGAGAAGATCCTCGACGAGCTATGGGAGATCAACCGGCCCTATATTCGGCCATGCGTGTAGGATTACTTCGCCACGCATAGTGCGTCATTGCGATTGGAGCGATGCAATCCAGCAGTCATTCCGGGGCGCTTGCGTCAGCAAGCGAACCCGGAATCCCGACGTCGTGGAAACCGCCTGATGCGCAACAATCTCGGGATTCCGGGTTCGCGCTACGCGCGCCCCGGAATGACGGTGAGGAGTTCGGAGTGAGCGCCGAACGACGGCGTCAATGCGACATCAGCACCGGTACGGTCATCGACGCCAGCATTTCGCGGGTGACGCCGCCGAGCACGAATTCGCGCAGGCGGGAGTGGCCGTAGCCACCCATCACCAACAGGTCGGCCGAGGTGTCGGCGACGTGCGACAGGATGGTGCCGGAGACGCCGATATCGGGCGCCGTGATGGTCTTGATGTCCACCTTGACGTCGTAGCGCGCCAAGTGATTGGCCATCTCGATGCCGCGCAGTTCGTTGGGATCGCGCACCTTGTGGTCGCGCACGATCACCAGTTCGACCTGGCCGGCGCGGCGCAGGAACGGCTTGGCGTCGTTGATGGCGCGGGTCGCGGCGCGGCTGCCGTCCCAGCAGCAGATCACGTGATCGAGCTTGACCGGCGTCTTCTGGATGTATGGCACGATCAGCAGCGGCCGGCCGGAGTCGAACAGCACCTGCTCGATCAGAATGTCGTTGTCGCCGTTCTCGGCGTCGGACTGCATGATCACCGACAGATCGAACCGGCGCGCCAGCTTGGGGAAACGTCCCGAAGTGCCATAGGCGGTCTCGAGCAGATGATGCTCGGCCGAGACACCCTCGCGTTTGCAAGCGGCTTCGAACTGGGCGACCGCAGCGCGCGCCGCTTCTTCGCTCGCCGCCAGCATCTTGCTCAGCACGTCGGACGGAAAGTCCGGCATCGTGAAGCTCGGCAGCGAATCATAGGCGAAGCAGCAGCCGGCCACATGAGCGCCGAACAGCTCGGCGACGCCGAGCGCGATGTCGGTGATCTGCTGGCGATCCGTGCTACGTTCGAGATTGACGATGAGATCCTTGATCATGTCGCGCTCCCCGGCTGCGTCTTGTTGGATTTGATTCGAAGTGGTCATGAGGGGAGGCCGTGACGGACGCCGACGGCCAATCCTCGAACTTTAGCACCGCCTTTGTTCCAGACCGATGAAGATCGGGCAATGCTGATCTTCCGCAAGGTTGATCATCCCTGATCATCCCTTGTCCCGTGCCGTCCTGCCGGCCGGCTCCGGCTGCTGCCAGCCTTCGGCGCCGAGCAGCGGCACGAAACGCACGTCGCCGAGATGCTCGCGCTTGAAATCGGCCTCGCCGAGCCGCGTCAGCCGCACCAGCTGCTGGGCGTGCTGATCGGCACCGACCGGCATCACCAGCCGCCCGCCGATCTTGAGCTGGGCCTTCAGCGACTCCGGCACCTGCGGCCCGCCGGCGGCAACCACGATCGCGTCGTAAGGTGCAGCCGCGGGCCAACCGCGGGTGCCATCGCCGCGATGCACGTCGACATCGCCGTAGCCGAGCGCGGCGAGCTTCGCAGCCGCAGCGTCCGCCAACGCGGCGATCCGCTCGACCGTGGTGACATGACCGGCGATCTCACCGAGCACGGCGGCGGCGTAGCCGGAGCCGGCGCCGATTTCGAGCACGTTGTCGCCGCCCTGCAGCAGCAGCGCCTGGGCCATCAGCGCCACGATGTAGGGCTGCGACATCGTCTGCTCGGCGGCGATCGGCACCGGCGCGTCTTCGTACGCCAGATCACGCATCGGTTCGGGCAGGAAGGCTTCGCGCGGCACCTTGCGCATCGCGGCAAGCACGCGCGGATCATGCACGCCGCGCGCTGCAATCTGGCGCTCGACCATCAACTCGCGCAGCACCGCGAACGACCGCCCGCTGAGTGGCGGCAAGTCCGAAGCCGGAGACGTCATCGCCATCTCCCCCGTGCTTGTTATTTTGTTGGCCGGGGCTCGATCGGCCGGGCTGGTGTCAGTCTAGGAGCCTGGGCCGGCCGGCCGATTGACCGGCGTCAACGCCCCCACCGCGACGCGAGCTTGCCGCAATCGGGTGCGAGCGTCGCCACAGGTAGCGCCGCACGACCCAGGAACGGGCGATCACCGTCGCCAGTTCCTCGGCGGAGCGGCGCGATAAGGGAGGGCCTGCGTGCCTTATGCTTCCACCGACGATCTACCGCCGGGGCTGCAAGTCCGGCTGCCGCTGCACGCGCAGGAGATCTACATCGCGGCCTTCAACAACGCCTTCGCCGAGTACCAGGATCGCGGCGCGGAGGAGCAGGAAGCGACCGCGCATCGCGTCGCCTGGGCAGCGGTGAAGAAACAGTACCGCAAGCTGGGCGAAAACTGGGTGGCGCGCGAGCGGAGCTGATCGGCTCGGCTTTGATCGATAAGCCTGCGCGCGTTATATTCATACTATCCGATCTTTCCGACCCTGGAGCCCCGCGATGGATGCGATGGTGCTGACGGCGCCGGGCACGCCGCTGCAATGGCAATCGCGCAACACGCCACAGCCGGGCGACGGCGAGGTGCTGGTCACGGTGAGTGCCTGCGGCGTCTGCCGCACCGACCTCCACGTCGTCGACGGCGAATTGCCGAACATCCGCTATCCGATCATTCCCGGCCATGAGATCGTCGGCCGCGTCGCGGCCGTCGGCGCCGGTGTCACCAGCCACCAGGTCGGCGACCGGGTCGGGATTCCTTGGCTCGGCCACACCTGCGGGGTGTGCCGCTACTGTCGAAGCGGCATGGAGAATCTGTGCGACGCGCCGCTGTTCACCGGCTACACCCGCGACGGCGGCTTTGCGTCTCACGCCATCGCCGACGCGCGCTACGCGTTTCCGCTCGGCGAGGCCGGCGATGACGTTGCCGTCGCGCCGCTGCTATGCGCCGGACTGATCGGCTGGCGTTCCCTGGTGATCGCCGGAGACGCCGAGCGGCTCGGCATCTACGGCTTCGGTGCCGCCGGGCACATCGTGGCGCAGGTCGCGCGCTGGCAGGGGCGGCAGGTCTATGCCTTCACCCGCGGCGGCGATGGCGCCGCTCAGGACTTCGCCCGCAGCCTCGGCGCCGTGTGGGCCGGCGCCTCTGAGGAGCTGCCGCCGCAGCCGCTCGACGCCGCGATCATCTATGCGCCGGTCGGCAGCCTGGTGCCGGCGGCGCTGAAGGCGGTGCGCAAAGGCGGCCGCGTGGTGTGCGCCGGCATCCACATGAGCGACATCCCGAGCTTTCCGTATGACCTGCTGTGGGAGGAACGCCAGCTCGTCTCGGTCGCCAACCTCACCCGGCAGGACGGTGTCGATTTCCTGAAGGTGGCGCAGCAGGCCGGCATCCGAACCGAGACCCACGCCTTCCCGCTGCGCGAGGCCGGCGCCGTGCTCGGCAAGCTCCGCGCCGGCGAACTGCTCGGCGCCGCCGTGCTGGTGCCGTAGCTCTTACCGTCATTGCGAGCGCAGCGAAGCAATCCACGGGCCTCGTGCACGGAGCCGCTGGATTGCTTCGTCGGCTTTCGCCTCCTCGTAATGACGAAGGGAACGCTTAGATAATCGATCGAGGAGATCCGACCATGTCCGACCATCTCGTGGTGTGCACGCATTGCGGCGGGGTCAATCGGTTGCCGGAGCAGCGGCCGGCGCTGGATGGCAAATGCGGCAAGTGCGGTCATAAGTTATTCGAGGGCCATCCGGCCGACGTCAGCGGTGAGCTGTTCGACAAGCAGGTGTCGCGTAGCAGCGTGCCGGTGCTGGTCGATGTCTGGGCGCCGTGGTGCGGGCCGTGCCGGGCGATGGCGCCGGCTTATGAGCAGGCGGCGCATGAGCTGGAGCCGAACGTCCGCCTGATCAAGCTGAACTCCGACAACGAGCAGCAGATCGCCGGCCGGCTCGGCATCCAGGGCATCCCGACCATGATCCTGTTCGAGAACGGCCGCGAGCGCGCCCGAACCTCGGGCGCGATGCCGGCGGGAGAGATCGTACGCTGGGTGAGGCAGCAGCTCGCGCACTAAGCGCCCGCTGCATCTCCCATCGCTTCGTCATCGTCTCCGGCGCACATAGGAACGGTAGCGCCGGACCGTCGTTGTCGCCCGACCAGGCTCGAAGCTGGGGGGAAACATTGACGGATTCAGCGCTGCGTGGCCCAGCCACGGCCGACCGCTACTCGCTGCCTCGCACCCTGTTCCGCAAATTCGTCCACTGGGCGTCTCACACCTTCATCCTCTCCAGCAAACGTACGCGGCGGACCCGCGTCGGCGACGTCGTGCTCGAGGTGCCGCCGTCGGTTTTTCATCCCGGCGTATTCGTCACCAGCGGCATGTTCGCGGCGCATCTGCGGCGGCTCGATCTGCGGGGCAAGCGCGCCGTCGAGATCGGCACCGGGTCCGGCATTCTGGCGCTGTCGGCCGCGCTCGCCGGCGCCGACAAGGTGGTGGCGCTCGACATCAATCCCAACGCGGTGCACGCCGCCCGGATCAACGCCGCGACGAACGGCGTCGCCGATCGCGTCGAGGCGCGGCTGTCGAACCTGTTCTCGGCCGTCACTCCGGATGAGAGATTCGACCTGATTATTTCCAGCCCGCCGTCGTTCGCAGGAGAGCCGGTCGATATCGCCGACCACGCCTGGGTCGCCGGCCCGGGTTACTGCCATCTCCGCGACCTGTTCGGCTCCGCGCGCCGGCACCTCGCGACAGGCGGCGAGATGCTGTTGCTACTGTCCTCCGACACCAACATCCCGCTGCTGAGAGCCTGGGCGCAGGAAGCAGGGTTCTCGTGGCAGCAGATCGAGGAGAAATCGATCCTGATCGAGAAATTCGTGATCTTCCGATTGCACGCCGGTGAGGCCGCCGCGGTCACCGCGCGACGCTGAGCCTCAACCGGCCGGCGCTGCCGGCAGCGGCAGCGGGCCGTCGACCTTGTAGCTGCGCATCGCGAACGAGGTGCGGATATCGCGCACCGTCGGCAACGCCAGCAGGCCGCGCAGCACGGTGGCCTCGTAGCTGGCGATATCGGGCACCACCACTTCGAGCAGGAAGTCGCTGTCGCCCGACACCAGATGGCAGGCGATCACCTCCGGCATGGTCTGCACTGCCGCAATGAAGCTGTCGGCATTGTCGCGGGAATGTCGCTCGACCCGGATGAACGCAAATGCCGTGACCGCCAGCCCGACCGAGGTGCGGTCGACCAGCGCCCGGTAGCTCGCCAGGACCCCGGCCTGCTCCAGCAGCTTGACCCGCCGCGAGCACGGCGACGGCGACAGCCCGACCTTCTCGGCCAGCACGATGTTGGGAATCCGGGCGTCGGCCTGCAGCTCGGCGAGGATTTTCAGATCGATCGCATCCAGAGCGATTTTGGCAGGATTGCTCATATGCTGCGCAGCGAAGTGACGAAGATTGCTAATTCGAAGGCTCAACATAGCACGATTGGCAAGTTCGGCGGCGAAAATCGAGCCATACTGGCCACGAAGGAGCCCCCGCCATGACCGAATCCGCCCGCTCGCCCGGCTTTGCCACAACCGCGATCCACCACGGATACGACCCGCTGGCGCATCACGGCGCGCTCAACCCGCCGCTGTTTTTGACCTCGACTTACGCCTTCGCCAGCGCCGCCGAGGGCGCGGCACGGTTCGCCGGCGAGGCGGAGGGCTTCGTGTATTCGAGGGTCGGCAATCCGACCGTGGCGGTGCTGGAGAGCCGGCTCGCCGCGCTGGAGGGCGGAGAGGCCGCGCTCGCCACGGCCTCGGGCGTCGGCGCCCTGACGGCGCTGATCTGGACACTGCTGAAAGCGGGCGACGGCATCGTCGCCGACCAGATGCTGTACGGCTGCACGTTCGGGCTATTCGAGCATCACCTGCCGCGGTTCGGCATCGAGGTGGTGTTCGCTGATCTCACCAATCCGGCGAATCTGCAGGCCGCGCTGCGCCCGAATACCAGGCTGGTGTTCACCGAGACCCCGACCAATCCGAACATGCGGCTGGTCGACATCGCCGCCTGCGCCGATATCTGCCGGCGCGCCAACGTCCGCCTGGTCGTCGACAACACCTACTGCACGCCGTATCTGCAACGCCCGCTCGACCTTGGCGCCGATCTCGTCACCCATTCGGCTACCAAATATCTCGGCGGCCATGGCGATCTGCTCGCCGGCGCGGTGGTGGGGCCGAAGGAGATCATCGATCAGCTCCGCTTCGTCGGCATCAAGGAGCTGAACGGCGCTTGTATCTCGGCGTTCGACGCGTTCCTGATTCTGCGCGGCCTGAAGACGCTGAACCTGCGGATGGACCGCCACAGCGCCACCGCTTTGAGGCTCGCGCACGACCTCGAAGCGCATCCGGCCGTCGCCGCCGTGTACTACCCCGGCCTCGACAGCCATCCGCAGCGCAAGCTCGCGCAGCAGCAGATGCGTCAGCCCGGCGGCATGATCGCGCTAGAACTCAAAGGTGGATTAGCAGCCGGCCGCAGCTTCATGGACAAGGTGAAACTCGCGACCCGCGCGGTGAGTCTCGGCGACGCCGAGACTCTGATCCAACACCCGGCCAGCATGACCCATGCGACCTACGATCCGGCCGAACGCGCGCGGCATGGCTTCACGGACGGACTGATCAGAATCTCGGTGGGATTGGAGGACTATGAGGATCTGAAGCTCGATTTGGTAGGAGCGTTGTGAACGACACGCTCCTCAATAAGCGGGAATAGACAGTTCCAGCTTCGGGCCGACCGGCCGGTTCCCAGTCAGGTTCACGCAAATTACACCACGATAGCGAACGCTCTGATCTCGTTGGAACTTTCGCTCTGACGCCGACCGGCACCATGTTACGACTGTACCCTGGTGAGGGTTCGTCTTGGGTGGTGAGAGATGGCCGTTCGTGGAGTGTCATTGCGGCAGCCATACCCACGAGAACCGCGGGGGTGGCATCAGGAATGGTCGCTGCGCCGCGCGATGCGGATGGCACGCGCCGCGTATTGGGAGTCGCACAGCGCCGCCGCCACCGACTTCTGGATGTCGGCCGAGTTCGCTTCCCTCTACGACGCCGAAACGCCCGACGATTGCGTCGCGATTACGCCGGCTCACGATCATGACCTCACCGACAGCCACGCGATCCTGCAGGCTCACTACGCCGCGTGCTGGACGGAGGGCCGGCCGTTTGCGGTGGAAACCAAACTCATCAAGCCCGATGGTCGCCTGCTCGATTGCGTCGTGCACGGCGAACCGGAGTTCGATGCGAACGGTCAGGTGCAGCGGGTGTTCGGCATCGTTCGGGATGCGACTCCCGAGACGTCTGCTCTCCGGCAGTTAGCCGAGAGCGAACAGCGCCTGGCAGATTTCGTCAGCACCGCGTCGGACTGGTGTTGGGAGTCCGGCCCCGACCATCGGCTGCTGCCCTATCCGAAATCACTCGACGGCAACGTGGCGCTGCGAACCGTCGCCTCCGGCGGGCGGGCCAGATGGGAGCTTGCCTACGCACCCGAAGAAGAAGCCTCCATGGCTCTGCACCGGGAAGACATGGAAGCCCATCGGCCGTTCCGCGACTTCGTTTACACCTCGATGGGCAATGACGGCTCGCGGATCATTATCTCCACCAGCGGCAAGCCGATCTTTGCCGATGATGGGACATTCCTCGGCTATCGCGGCACCGCCAGCGATATCACCCAGCTTGCCGCCGCCAGAACCTTGCTCGACCAGCGCACCGGAGCCTTGGAAGAGGCGCATCGGCTCGGCCGGATCGGGACCTGGACGCATCGGCTGGATACCGGCCGGACGGTGTGGTCGCCCGAACTCTATCAGCTGCTCGGCCTGGAGCCTGATGCGTTCGAACCGACCTATGAAGGCACGGAGCCTTACTTTCTGGGCGACGATGCCGCCCGCCTGCTGAAGATTCAGAAGCGCGTCCTTCGTACCAGCACGACGGAAGCCACCGACATCCGGATTCTGCACACCGACGGCGCGCCGCGCGATCTGGCCATCATCTGCAAGGCGGAGATTTCGAACGGGACGGTCATCGGCCTGATCGGCACCGCGCAAGACGTCACCGATCGCAAGGAAGCGGAGCGCCGGCTCGAGCAGCTCGCCTATACGGACCCGCTGACCGGCCTGGCTAATCGTGCACTGTACAAGCGCCAACTCGCCGACCTGTTCGAGACCCCGATCCCGGACCACGGACAGCACGCGCTGTACCTGATCGACCTCGACCGCTTCAAGGAGGTCAACGATTCGCTCGGCCATTCCACCGGCGACAGCCTGCTGATTCATGTCGCCAGAGTGTTGCGGCAGGAGCTGGGTCCGCAGGCCTTTATTGCCCGGATCGGCGGCGACGAATTTGCGGTGCTGATCAGCACTGCAGCCACCTCTGGCGAAGCACCGGCCGCGCTCGCGAACCGCTTGATCGCCAAACTATCAGTCCCGGTCGAACTCGCCGAAGGCGAAGCCTGCATCGGCGCCACCATCGGCATCGCGCTGTTACCAGAGCATGGCGCCACGGCCGAGAAGGCCTCGCGCAATGCCGACCTGGCGCTCTACATGGCGAAGGAAGCCGGCCGCGGCCGGGCGCAGCTGTTCGAGCCGATGTATGCCGAGGCGGTCGACCAGAAGCTCGACCTCGGCCGGCGCCTGCGCCACGCCGTCGACAGCGGCGGGCTCAATACGCACTACCAGCCGCAGATCGATCTCAAGACCGGGCGCGTGATCGGTTTCGAGGCGCTGCTGCGATGGAGTCATCCCGAGCGCGGACCGATTTCACCGGCGGAGTTCATTCCGATCGCGGAAACCACCGGCCTGATCGTCGATCTCGGCCATTGGGTGCTGCGCGATGCCTGCAAGCAGATGCGCGGCTGGCTCGACGCCGGTCTGCCGGCCAGGACCATCTCGGTGAACGTGTCTCCGGCGCAAATCTGGAACGGCGATTTCGAGAAGGTCGTCGCCACCGTGCTGGCCGAGACCGGCCTGCCGCCGGAGCTGCTGTGCCTGGAGCTGACCGAAAATCTGTTCGTCGATCACACCAAGCAGAAAGTCAGCACGACGCTCGCGGCGCTGTCGAAGCTCGGCATCCAGCTCGCACTTGATGATTTCGGCTCCGGCTATTCGTCGCTCGGCTATCTGACGCGCCTGCCGTTCAATCGCCTCAAGATCGACCGCACCTTCGTCGACGGCATCGCCACCGTGCCCGAGAAGTGCAAGCTGCTCGGCGGCATCATCGCGCTGGCGCACGGCCTCGGCATGAGCGTGGTGGCCGAAGGCGCCGAGCTGCCCGCCGAGGTCGACCTGCTCACCGCGTTCGACTGCGACTTCGTGCAAGGCTACGTGTTCTCACGGCCGGTCGCGGCGGATCAGGCGGTGGTGGTGGCGGCGGAGATTGAGCGGGAAGCGGGGCGAAATGGCAGGCTGCTGGTAAAGCGCGCCTAGATTCTTCGTTCGAAGTTTCAAACGAAATTGAAGCGACCCGCTTGCTCCGGATCCTAAATATCTCGCCGGGTCGACCATTGGAAACTCCGCGGTCTGAGGCGAACGAGACGCCTGACACCAGTGGTTCGCTCTGATATGCCCGCCAGGGTTGATGGTCGTTGATTCTACCCTGGAGATTAAACGTGCCTTGGTTTGATAATATTCCAATTCAAAGCCCTGCCTACCAGATTGCCGCGTCTACGAATCCTCGCATTCGAGTTGTCGCAGGACCGGGTACGGGCAAGTCATTTGCGATGAAACGTCGTGTCGCTCGCTTGCTGGAAGAGCAAGTCGACCCTACTGAAATTCTACCCGTTACCTTCACACGCGTTGCCGCCGAGGATTTGCATCGCGAATTAGTGGGAATGGGGGTCCCCGGGTGCAACGAACTCAACGGCGTCACGCTTCACAGCTTGGCTTTGAAGACGCTTATGCGAAACCATGTTCTGGAAGCTACGGGACGTACAGCGCGGCCGCTAAACGATTTCGAGGTCAAGGCGCTTGTTTGCGACTTAAAGGATGACCACGGAGGCAAACGTGCAGTGGCAAAACTGCAGCAGGCATACGAAGCTGCCTGGGCTCGCCTTCAACATCAGCAGCCGGGCTATGTTCAATCACGAGAGGACGCAGCGTTTGCTGCCGACCTGCTTGAATGGATGACCTTCCACGAAGCAATGCTAATCGGTGAAGTTATTCCTCAATTTCATGAATACCTTCGATCAAACCCCGGTGCACCTGAGCGTCAAGAGTACACGCAGATCCTTGTCGACGAATATCAAGACCTCAACCGTGCAGAGCAGGCGGTTATCGAGCTGCTGTCAGACCGAGCCGATGTCTGCATCGTCGGAGACGATGACCAGTCAATCTACAGCTTCAAGCATGCTCATCCAGAAGGAATTCGAGACTGGATCACAACTAACGGTGGCGCAGACGATTTGCAGCTTTCGGAATGCCGGCGGTGCCCCACAACGGTTGTAGAGATGGCAAATAGCCTAATCTCCCATAACCGACTACGTCTAGTGCCTCGAATGCTAGCTCCATTGCCTGCGAACGGACGGGGAGAGGTGCGCATTCTTCAATTTGAACAATTGGCGAATGAAGTAGCTGGTATTTCGGAAATCGTTCAAACAATGGTTGGAAACGGAACTCCGCCAGGAGACATTCTAATCTTAGCGCAGCGTGGCGCAATCGGGACGCCGATATACGAGAGTCTGCAGGGCCATAATGTTCCGGTCCGTTCTTATTATGCCGAATCCGAACTTGACTCGGTGGACGCTCAGCGACGGTTTGCGATACTAAAATTGCTTGTAAATCGTGAGGATCGCGTCGCTCTTCGATGGCTTATTGGATATTCCAATGCCGACTTCTTCTCATCTGGTTATCGTCGGATACGAGAACACTGCGAGCTGTCCGGACTTTCTCCTTGGCAGGCATTGGAGCAGTTGTCTTCTGGAGCGCTGAAGATCCCTCACACACGTCGAATTGTTTCAGAATTCGATAAGATCGTTGACGAGCTGAACGTTCTTGAGAATTTGCCTAGCCTTGAGGATGTAATTGAGTTCTTGCTTCCCGCAGGCGACGATTCGGTGCGAGATCTGCGAGACCTTGCAATGCAAGTGCTCGGCGAAGTCGGCGAAAACCGCGATGATTGGTTATTTCAACTCCTGCAAGCGATTTCGCGCCCGGAGGTGCCGTCGGAAATTCAAGATGTGCGGATCATGAGTCTGCACAAATCCAAGGGGCTCAGCGCCCCTGTAACGATTGTGGCCGGATGTGTTGAAGGCTTACTTCCTCAGCAGCCGTCACCGCAGACGCCGTTAGCAGAAGCAGCCGCTATGATAGAGGAGCAACGTCGACTCTTCTTCGTCGCGATCACTCGGGTCAAATCAGTGCCTGAAGCAGAAAAACCTGGCACGCTCATTCTCACCTACTCCAGGCAGATGCCTGTTGCTGATGCTATGCGAGCCAACATTGCATTTGCTGGGCGGTCTGGAACTCTCGCGCGCCTTAACGCCAGCCGGTTCATCAGAGAACTCGGACCTCACGCACCGCCTCCGGCAAGGCGGTAAAGCATCCATCAAAATCTGGCGCTCCCTAGGGGAATCGAACCCCTGTTTCAGCCTTGAGAGGGCCGCGTCCTAACCGCTAGACGAAGGGAGCGTGAGGGCCGAACCAATAGCCGCGAAACCGAGCCACCGCAAGATCGGGGGCGGCCTTTTCCGAAATCCGACATGCCCGGGCTCGACCCGGGCATCCATCGGCAAGAAATGTCTGTGCCTGTGGCGTGGATGGCCGGGTCAAGCCCGGCCATGACGGCTTTGATGGGGCAGCGGTCGGCTCACCAATCGAACGGTGCCCGAACGGCTTCTCCCCCCATCCGCCTACGGCTCGGTGGCGAAGGTCAGGCGGCCGGTGGGCTTGAGGGTTTTAGCCTCGAAAGTTCGCAGTTCGGTGGCGCCGCCGATGTCGAGGGTGACGACCACATAGTCGCCGGCGGAGGCGGTGGAGACCACGCGGGCGCCCTTCGGCAGGCGCAGGGTGTGCTCGGTGGCGGCCGGCGCGCTTCCCTCGGCGCGGAAAAGCTTATAGCCGATGGCGATCAACACCGCGGCCACCGCCAGCGTCGTGGTCAGGCCCGCGATCAGCATCATCCGCCGCACCCGCGCAAACAGCGCGGCCTGCTCGGGGGTGGGGTCGGGCGTGGCGGTGTCGGTCATGCGAATCTCTGTTTGAAGGCGGCTGTTTTGGAAGGTGCGGTTGTGGGCGAAACGCCGGAAAATCCCGTGAATGTGGTGGTGGCCGGCGACGAGGGCTCGCCGCGGCTCGACCGCGTGCTGGCGGCGCGCTGCCCCGAGCTGTCGCGGTCGCGGCTGAAAGCGCTGATCCTCGACGGCCGGGTGGCGATCGCCGGCAACCCCGTCCGCGACCCCGCTTATCACGCCTCCCCGGGCGAGACGATCACAATCGACGTGCCGCCGCCGGTCCCGGCCGAGCCGGCCGGCGAGGCGACCGCGCTCGACATCGTCTACGAGGACGCCGACATCATCGTGCTGAACAAGCCGCGCGGGCTGGTGGTCCATCCGGCGGCCGGGCACGAGACCGGCACCCTGGTCAACGCCCTGATCGCGCATTGCGGCGCGTCGCTGTCCGGGATCGGCGGGGTGAGGCGGCCGGGGATCGTGCACCGCCTGGATAAGGATACCACCGGCCTGATGGTGGCGGCCAAAAACGACAAGGCGCACCAGTCGCTGAGCGCCCAGTTCGCCGACCACGGCCGCACCGGGGAACTGCGCCGCGGCTACCTCGCCTTCGTCTGGGGGGTGCCGGGCCGCAAATACGGCACGATCGACGCGCCGATCGATCGCCACCCGCATGCGCGGGAAAAAATGGCGGTGCGCCAGGGCGGCCGCGAGGCGATCACCCATTGGGAGGTATTGGAGAACTTCGCCGGCAAGGACGGCAAGCCGGTCGCGGCGCTGATCGCCTGCCAGCTCGAGACCGGGCGGACCCACCAGATCAGGGTCCACCTCGCCCACCTCGGCCACCCCCTGCTGGGCGACGATGTCTATGGGCCGCACTTCAAGACCAAGGCGAACCAGCTCGCCCCGGCGGCGCGGAGCGCGCTATCGGAGCTCGGACGGCAGGCGCTGCACGCGTATTTGCTGACGCTGGAGCACCCGTCGACCGGCGAGGTACTGACCTGGGAATCGCCCCTGCCGGCCGATTTGGCTCAGCTTCAGGCCGCGCTGATCGCGACGGAATGACGCGGCGAAGTCAGAAAACGTAAATCATTTCACCGCGTTGTTGCGGCGTAACAACGACGTGACAAGACCGTAACTAAACTTGCGCGACTAACGTATTGTATATTGCAGGTGCGTTGGGATGGCCCAACGCGGAACATCGCAGGCCGGTCGGCTTTGACACAGCGATCTGTCTGCCTGGCCGCCCGCTATCGGGGGCCTGAAACCCAATTGGAGGGCGCTGAATGGCCCGTGCTGCTACGCTCCCGGTCCTTAACGGAGAATCCGGCCTCGCTCGTTACCTTGCGGAAATCCGCAAGTTTCCGATGCTCGAGCCCGGCCAAGAGTACATGCTCGCCAAGCGCTGGCGCGAACACGGTGATCGCGACGCGGCGCATCAACTCGTCACCAGCCACCTTCGCCTCGTCGCCAAGATCGCGATGGGCTACCGCGGCTATGGCCTGCCGATTTCCGAAGTCGTCTCCGAAGGCAACGTCGGCCTGATGCAGGCGGTGAAGCGGTTCGAGCCCGAGAAGGGCTTCCGCCTCGCCACCTACGCGATGTGGTGGATCAAGGCGTCGATTCAAGAGTACATCCTGCGTTCGTGGTCACTTGTGAAGATGGGGACCACCGCGAACCAGAAGAAGCTGTTCTTCAACCTGCGCAAGGCGAAGAGCAAGATCTCGGCGCTGGACGAGGGTGATCTGCATCCCGACCAGGTCAAGCTGATCGCGACCCGTCTCGGCGTCACCGAGCAGGACGTGGTCGACATGAACCGCCGCCTCGGCGGCGACGCCTCGCTCAACGCGCCGATCCGTGACGATGGCGAGCCGGGCGAATGGCAGGACTGGCTGGTCGATCAGTCGCCGAGCCAGGAAGCCGTGATGGCCGAGCATGAAGAGCTCGACCAGCGCCGCGCTGCGCTGAACGGCGCCATCCAGGTGCTCAACCCGCGCGAACGGCGGATCTTCGAGGCCCGCCGCCTCGCCGACGAGCCGATGACGCTGGAAGACCTCGCCGCCGAGTTCGGCGTGTCGCGCGAGCGCGTGCGCCAGATCGAGGTGCGGGCGTTCGAGAAGGTGCAGAGCGCCGTCAAGGGCACCATCGCCCGCCAGGAGCAGGCGGCGCTGGAAGCCGCGCACTGATCGCACGCCGCGATAGACCGATAGCTACGAACCCCGCCCTCACCGGCGGGGTTTTTGTTTGCGCGCTCGCATCGCGCGCGGGCCGCTGCCATATGGCGGCCTTCACGTTGCGAAGCCGATGAGCGCCCTGAAACACAGATGTAATCCATGCAATCCTCCTTGGTCCTGAAAGGAGGAAGCCTGATGCCCGGAACCGAGGGGACGCGACTGTCGGTCGTGGGCGGCGATTAAGACACGGCGATTGAGACAGGAGGTACATCGCTGGCGCAGGGGCTGTGGCCAACCGACGCGCCAATCCTTAACACACTGTTAACCCGCCGGGTGTGGAGTGCCTGGGCGAGATTCGTCATGGGAGCCGCGCGATGGCTGACATCATGAGCGTGCTGGCGTCGGGTTATACGTCCGCGGCGCTGCAGACGCCGTCGAAGACCAAATACGTCAATGTCGATCCGGCGCTCTACAACGGCACCTGGACCGGGACCTATTCGAACACCAAGAAGTTCTCGATCACCGTCTCCGACGTGCAGGGCTTCCGCGCGCAGGTGAAGTATCAAAGCGAAGGTACGGTGAAGTATCAGAGCGTGTTGATCAAGGACGGCTCGTTCCGGATTGGCGATACCAAGTTCGCGCTCGGCAAGAACGACACCGCCTCGATCCGCAACGTCGTCACCGATCCGGCCACCGGCCAGACCCAGCTCGTCACCGGCACGGCCAAGCGAAGCTGAGGCATCGCGCTCGCGGCTGCCCCTCGGCGGCTGTTTCGAGCGCGTCATTTTCATCAGTTGCCGTCATGGCCGGGCTCGTCCGCGCCCTCGCGCGGCTCAGCCGCGCATGGCGTCCGCCACCGCGGCGCCAATATCGGCAATGATCTTGTTCTGCTGGTCGCGCGCCACCGCCGCGCCGGTGAGATAAACCGTGACGATCAGCGGCGCACGCTGCGGCGGCCAGAGCACCGCGACGTCGTTGGCAGTGCCGTGGTCTCCGGTGCCGGTCTTGTCCGCCACGGCCCAGCCGGACGGCACGCCGGCGCGCAGGCGGGTGCCGCCGGTGGTGTTGGCCTTGAGCCAAGCAATCAGTTGCGCGCGCGACGTTGCCGACAGGGCATCGCCCAGCGTGAGCGCGCGCAGAGTCTGCGCCATCGCACGCGGCGAGGTGGTGTCGCGCGGATCGCCGGGCAGGGCTTGGTTGAGTTCCGTTTCGATGCGATCGAGCCGCGTGGTCTCGTCGCCGAGTGATCGCGCGAACGACGTGAGCCCGGCCGGCCCGCCGAAGCTCGCCAGCAACAGATTGCCGGCGGTGTTGTCGCTCAGCGTGATCGCGGCCTCGCACAGTTCGGCGATCGTCATGCCGCCCTCGACGTGTTTCTCGGTCGCCGGCGAATAGGTGACGAGGTCCGACTTGGTGTAGTTGACCCGACGGTCGAGGTTTTCCTGCTTGCGGTCGACCCGCGCCAGCACCACACCGGCGGCGAGCGCCTTGAACGTGCTGCACATCGGAAACCGCTCGTCGAGACGATGACCGATCATGCGGCCGCCGGCGGTGTCGAGCAGGCCGACGCCGAGCCGGCCGCCGCTGCCGGCTTCGAGCCGCGTGCACGTATCGGCGAGTGCGTCGGCTGCCAGCGCGGCGGAACTGCCGAACAGGCCTAAGCCGGCAAGCCCCGTCGCGGCCTTCATCAATTCACGCCGATCGATCATTCATCACCTGCTACGCAAAGATTTGCGCGATATGTATCAGGACGAAACGAGGCGGTGTTGCGGCCACTTTGTCATCGAACGCGACGATCGGGCGCGCGCCGTCGCGCCGATCTGCGACAGTGCGCCTCAGGCCGCGGCCGGGCGTCTGCAACAGCACTGTCATGCAGCATCGGTAATTCGCAGTCGATGTCTCGTCATCGACCGCCTGATGCGGATCGCACATCGCGCCCGATCGGGACCGCGCCTGCGCGATCGCATCGCCTCCGTTCAGTTCCCACGAAGGGCCAACTCATGCGCACCACCCTGCTGACTTCGATTACTTCCGCGCTCATCGCCGTGGCGGTCTCCGCCGGCGTCGCCGCTGCCGCCGATGGCACGATCGACAACAGCGCGCTGTCGAAATCCGAATTCCGCGATCACGCTCGCACCTTCGGTCTGGTCTACACGCTGCCGCAGAACGTCAACGACGTGCTCGACAGCACCATCCGCGGCCCGCTGAAAGAAAAGCTGCTGAACGCCAAGCTCGACACCGAAGCGCAGATGTTCAACATCCCGCACGTCACCGTGGTGCACGTCCACAGCGCCGATCCGGCGACGCCGGAGAAGATGCTGGCGGCGATGCCGAAGCTGCCGCCGGTGCTCACCGTCAAGCTGAAGACGTTCTACACCACAGAAGCCGCCAAAGGCGCCGGCCGTCCGTGGTGGTTCGACCTCGGTGTTGTCAAAGAAGGCAAGAGCTTCGACGACATGATGGCGTTCAACACCACCGCGACCGCGGCGCTGACTCCGCTGCGCGACGGCCCGCTGCCGCGCTGCACCGGCCCGGTCTATGCGGCGATGGGCGACGCCGCCAAGGATCTGGTCCGCACCGTCGGCGTCAGTGGCGTCAACGTCGTCAAGGACGGCAAGGAGCTGCGCTCGCACAATCCGCACACCACGCTGGTCTACAGCATGGCCAAATTCACGCCGGAGCTGCAGGCGCAGATGAACCAGGCCGCCAAGGAGTTCAACCAGATCCTGCCGGACGGCATCGACGCCACCTTCAAAACCGTGTCGATCGTCGAGCTCGGCTTTGCCGGCAACGTGCTGCGCGAGGTCTATCGGATCAGCCTCGAAGACGGCGCGGTGACGACCATCGCCACCGGCAAGACCGCGTCGCTGAAGTAATCGTCGTTGCCGGGTGTCCGGCACACGGCCAAGAAAAAGGGCGGCCTTGCGGGCCGCCCTTCGTATTCAATCGATCGCCGGCGCGCTTATTCAGCGGCCATCTTGACGTCCGGCGCGGCGGCGCGGACTTCAGCGTCGACCTGCGCTTCGAACTTGGCGAAGTTCTTCTGGAACATGCCGACCAGCTTGCGGGCGGTGGTATCAAACGCCGCCTTGTCGGCCCAGGTCTTCACCGGGTCGAGGATTTCGCTCGGCACGCCCGGCAGCGCGGTCGGGACCGCGAAGCCGAAGTAAGGATCGGTGCGGAATTCGACGTTGCGCAAGGAGCCGTCGAGCGCCGCGGTCAGCAGCGCGCGGGTGACCTTGATCGGCATGCGGTGGCCGGTGCCGTAGATGCCGCCGGTCCAGCCGGTGTTGACCAGCCAGCAGTCGACATTGTGCTTGGCGATCAGCTCGCGCAGCATGTTGCCGTACACCGACGGATCGCGCGGCAGGAACGGCGAGCCGAAGCAGGTCGAGAATTCCGGGGTCGGCTCGGTGACGCCGCGCTCGGTGCCGGCCACCTTGGCGGTGTAGCCCGACAGGAAGTGATACATCGCCTGCGCCGGGGTCAGCTTGGCGATCGGCGGCATCACACCGAACGCGTCGGCGGCGAGCATCACCACGTTCTTCGGCTGGCCGGCGCGGCCGGTCAGCGACGCATTCGGGATCGACTCGAGCGGATAGGCCGAGCGGGTGTTCTCGGTCTTGGAGCCGTCGTCGAAGTCCGGCTTGCGGTCGATGTCGCCGAGCACGACGTTCTCGAGCACGGCGCCGAAGCGGGTCGAGGCGGCGTAGATTTCCGGCTCGTTCTCTGCCGACAGCTTGATGCACTTGGCGTAGCAGCCGCCTTCGAAGTTGAAGACGCCGTCCTTGCCCCAGCCGTGCTCGTCGTCGCCGATCAGCGTGCGGTTCGGGTCGGCCGACAGCGTGGTCTTGCCGGTGCCGGACAGGCCGAAGAAGATCGCGGTGTCGCCGTTGGGGCCGACGTTGGCCGAGCAGTGCATCGGCAGCACGCCCTTCTCGGGCAGGTAGTAGTTCAGCGTGGTGAACACGCTCTTCTTCATTTCACCGGCGTACTGAGTGCCGCCGATCAGCACGATCTTACGGGCGAAGTCGATCGCGACGACGTTTTCGGAGCGGCAGCCATGGCGCTTCGGATCAGCGCGGAAACTCGGCAAATCGATCAGCGTCAGCTCGGGAACGAAGTTCTCCAGCTCGGCGCGCTCGGGACGGCGCAGCAGCGTGCGGATGAACAGCGAGTGCCAGGCGAGCTCGGTGTAAACGCGGGTCTTGATGCGGAAGGTCGGATCGGCGCCGCCGTACAGGTCCTGCGCGAACAGGGTCATGCCTTCGGCGTGCTTGAGGAAGTCCTGATACAGCGTCTCGAACTGCTCGGCAGTGATCGACTGATTACCACCCCACCACATGGTGTTTTCGGTGGTGGCGTCGCGCACCGTGAACTTGTCCTTCGGGCTGCGACCGGTGAATACGCCGGTGTCCGCGACAAGCGCGCCATCCGACGACAACACCGCTTCGCTGTTCTTCAGGGCGTGCTCATAGAGCTGAGGTGCACCGAAGTTCCAGTACACGCCTTTGAGATTTTTGAGGCCGAATTTGTCGGTGCCGTAAGCACCATTATGCACGCCCGTCTCTTGCACGAATAGATCCTCCTCGAATCCGCGTTGTCTCGATCGCGCGATTGCCGCCAACGCGCATCACTGGCCGCGGTAACGTCAATATATACCGCCCTGATCCAGTGGGGCGACTGAATAGTGGCGAACGAGGGGTTTGCCAACCCGGCCGGCATTATTTCGTTTACCGCCGAGCGACATTGCGCTGGCTCAAGTCATTCCGTTTTGCGGGCAATGTCAGCCATGCGTTTCAGCATGTCCCGCAATGCAACAGAGTTTTCCACGCGAGATGGAAAGTCGAGCCGCAGGGTCGCACGCTCACATTGCAGATCGAGACCTTCAGGGTCGATGCCGGTGCAGCGCCAGTCGGCTTCGCCAGCGCCGAGTAGCTGAGTTGCGTACAACTTCATTGTATCTGGATGATCGGCATTGATGTGCTCGACTGCCGAAGCCTCGACCTCGAGCAGCGCCTCTGCGCCGGCCAGATCGGTCAAGTAACGGTCGGGCGAAAGGTCGAGGATGCGGCCGAACCCGGCCACCAAATGCAGCCCCGAGCTCTCGATCTTGAACAGCGAGAAATCGGCAAAGTCGATGTAGCCCTCTGCCCCGGGATGCGCCGCGAGATACCGCCGCCGCCACAGCGGCAGCTCGTCGGGGCGCGCCGCAACGACCTTGCCGACCAACATGATCCGCGCGCCCTCGAGCGGGTCGCCGGCACTGCGCTCATCCAGCATCAGCGATACCCGCGGGTCGGCCAGGACGTTGCGGGTGTGGATCGCAAGGCGGGAGATCAGCAGCAGCGGCGAGCCGTCGGGATGGCTGGCAAGATTGACCAGTGAGCAATACGGCGCACCGTCCTTCTCCATCAGGGTCGCCAGCGCGCCCTCGCGGCGGCGGCGCAGCAGCGATTTGGCGAGCTTGGGGGCGCTGAAATCGGGGGTCGGCTGCATCGAACACCTGTCGATTGGAGTTCAGTTCCTGCCAAGGATTGGCAGGTTGGGCCCTTTGCAGCCCGAAAAACCGGCATATATCAGGGCCGGCTTTGGCCCGATCGCGCGAATTCGGAACCGGCCACATTTCAGCCCAGCTTGCATTGCTCGTTGACTGTGCTTTCTGGGCCACCTCACACCGCGGATCGCCGAATCGTTTCGCTGTCTCGCCACGCCGTTTCGGAAAGAAGCCTCATGCCTACAATCGCTTTGGTCGACGACGACCGCAACATTCTGACTTCGGTCTCGATCGCGCTGGAAGCCGAAGGCTACCGGATCATGACCTATACCGACGGCGCCTCGGCGCTCGACGGTTTCCGGACCACGCCGCCCGACCTTGCCATCCTCGACATCAAGATGCCGCGGATGGATGGCATGGAAACGCTGCGCCGGCTGCGGCAGAAGTCCGACCTGCCGGTGATCTTCCTCACCTCCAAGGACGAGGAGATCGACGAGCTGTTCGGCCTAAAGATGGGCGCCGACGATTTCATCCGGAAGCCGTTCTCGCAGCGGCTGCTGGTGGAGCGCGTCAAGGCGGTGCTGCGGCGCTCGGCGCCGAAGGACCCGGCGGCGGCTCCGAAGGAGAACGACGCCAAGGCGCTCGACCGCGGCCCGCTGCGGATGGACCCGGAGCGTCATACCTGCACCTGGAAGAACGAGCCGGTGACGCTGACGGTCACCGAATTCCTGATCCTGCAGGCGCTGGCGACCCGGCCCGGCGTGGTGAAGAGCCGCAATGCCTTGATGGACGCGGCCTATGACGACCAGGTCTATGTCGACGACCGAACCATCGACAGCCACATCAAGCGGCTGCGCAAGAAGTTCAAGGCGGTCGACGACGAGTTCGAGATGATCGAGACGCTGTACGGCGTCGGCTATCGTTTCAAGGAAATCTGATCGGGGCGGCATGTCGCCGGCGCTGCGGCTGACGATGTCGCTGCATTGCGCTACAATCCGCGACGCGCGCTTGGCGCGTGTCGGTAACCATCGGGCTGATGGCCATTGCTAGATCGCACCTCGCCTGATCCAGATGTCCGCGACACCGACGATGATTCCTCGGTGCGCGACGAGACTCCGGTGCACGGCCGCCGTTGGCCGCGGCCGCTCGACTGGGTGCGCCGTACCGGTCAGTTCTTCTTCACGCTGAGCTTCTCGAGCCTGACGCGGCGGATTCTGTCGCTGAACCTCGCCGGCCTGCTCGCGCTGTCGACCAGCATTCTGTACCTGTCGCAATTCCG
This sequence comes from Rhodopseudomonas sp. BR0G17, assembly GCF_010907025.1. NCBI lineage: Bacteria > Pseudomonadati > Pseudomonadota > Alphaproteobacteria > Hyphomicrobiales > Nitrobacteraceae > Rhodopseudomonas > Rhodopseudomonas sp. BR0G17. The sequence continues at coordinate 41,617 of NZ_QUML01000040.1, forward strand.
CGCCGGACTGATCGACGCCCGCGCCCAGAGCCTGCTGGTGCAGGCCGAAATCATCGCCGGCGCGATCGCCGCTTCTGCGACGGTCGAAACCAACACCATCACCATCGATCCCGACCGGCTGCTCGACCTCAAGCCCGGTGAGAGCTACGGCCCGCCGGACGAATATGCGGTGCTGGATTTCCCGATCAATCCGGAGCGCGTCGCGCCGGTGCTGCGGCGGCTGATCTCGCCGACCAAGACCCGCGCCCGGATCTACGATCGCGACGGCGTGCTGATCCTCGACAGCCGCAGCCTGTATGGCCGCGGCGACGTGATGCGGTTCGAGCTGCCGCCGCCGACCGCCGAAAAGCCCGGGATCGTCGAGCGGGCGATGATCGCGATCCGCACCTGGTTCAATCGCGGCGACCTGCCGCTGTATCGCGAGCTCGGGCCGGAGAACGGCAACGGCTATCAGGAGGTCGCGCAGTCGCTCAAAGGCCAGAAGAGCAGCATGGTGCGCATCAACGACCGCGGCGAAGTGATCGTCTCGGTGTCGGTGCCGGTGCAGCGCTTCCGCGCGATCTACGGCTCGCTGATGCTGTCGACCCAGGGCGACGACATCGACCAGATGGTCACCGCCGAGCGGCTCGCGATCCTCAAAGTGTTCGGCGTCGCCGCCGTGGTGATGTTCGTGCTGTCGGTGCTGCTGGCCTCGACCATCGCCGGCCCGGTGCGCCGTCTGGCGGATGCCGCCGAGCGGGTCCGACGCCGCATCCGCGCCCGCGTCGAGATCCCGGATTTCACCAAGCGCCGCGACGAGATCGGGCATCTGTCCGGCGCGCTGCGCGACATGACGGACTCGCTCTACAACCGCATCGAGGCGATCGAGCGGTTCGCCGCCGATGTCAGCCACGAATTGAAGAACCCGCTGACGTCGCTGCGCTCGGCGGTGGAAACGCTGCCGCTGGCCAAGACCGACAACAGCCGCGCGCGGCTGCTCAGCGTGATCGAACACGACGTCAAACGGCTCGACCGGCTGATCTCGGACATTTCGGACGCCAGCCGGCTCGACGCCGAATTGCAACGCCAGGATGCCGCGCAGGTCGATCTGCGCCGGCTGCTGACGACGCTGACGCTGGTCGCCAACGAGACCCGGCTCGGCCACAACGCGCTGGTCGAGGTGAAATTCGACGGCCCGGCGGCCGATCAGTTCACGGTGCCCGGCCACGACTCCCGGCTGGGCCAGGTGATCTCCAATCTGCTGTCGAACGCGCAGTCGTTCTCGCGCGAAGGCGGCAAGGTCCGCATCCTGTGCCGCCGCCGCAAGACCGAGATCGAGATCATCGTCGAGGACGAGGGCCCCGGCATCCGCGACGAAGCATTCGAGAAGATTTTCGAGCGCTTCTACACCGACCGGCCGCATCAGGGCTTCGGCCAGAATTCAGGCCTCGGCCTGTCGATCTCCAAGCAGATCGTCGAAGCCCATGGCGGCAAGATCTGGGCTGAGAACCGGATCGGCCCGCGGGGCGAGGACGGCGAGCCGACCATCGCCGGCGCCCGCTTCATCGTCCGGCTGCCGGCGACATGACCGAAGCTGCGCCGCGCACCGTCCATGCCTCCGCCGTGAAGGTCGGGGATGTGGCGGTGGTGATTCGCGGCCCGTCCGGCTCCGGCAAGTCACGGCTGGCCTGGGCGCTGATCCTCGCCGGCCGTGCCGGCCAGCTCCCGTCGGTGGAACTTATTGGCGACGACCGTGTCTTCATGGAACCCGAACAGGGACGGGTGACGGTTCGGCAGGTGCCGGAGCTCGCCGGCATGATCGAAATCCGCGGTCTTGGCCTGCGGCGAACGGCTTCGGCCGCCTGCGCCGTCGCGGGCTTGGTGGTCGATCTGGACGCCGCGGATGCCTCGCGCATGCCGGAGGCGGCGGCATTACGGACCGAAATCGGCGGCGTCCAATTGCCGCGGGTTCCGGTCGGGGCCGGCTACGATCCGCTACCCCTGGTAGTGGCGGCGCTGACAACAACCGACGCCGCGGAGGAGGACGCTTGATTGGAGGTTTGTTCGCAGCGATTTGGTAACTATATCAGCCACACAATCGTCACTGAACGGCCCCGCCGCAGCTCCTCAGCGCCTTGCCTTCGACGGAGAATCGCGAAGACCCCCTTGCATAGGGGCTCTGGATGGTCAAAGTGACCGGTTCGCGCGGTGCACCACAAGCACCCGCGAGGAGTTTCCGATGATTGGTCTGGTACTTGTGACCCACGGGCGCCTTGCCGACGAGTTCAAGGCAGCGCTGGAACACGTGATGGGGCCACAGCAACAAATCGAAGCCGTCACGATTGGCGCCGAGGACGACGCCGATCTGTGCCGCAGCGACATCATCGAGGCGGTCAACCGCGTCGACAGCGGCGAGGGCGTCGCGATCCTGACCGACATGTTCGGGGGCACGCCGTCCAACCTGGCGATTTCCTGCATGAGCCGGCCGAAAGTCGAAGTGCTCGCCGGCATTAATTTGCCCATGCTGGTGAAGCTCGCCAAAGTCCGCGAGGAACGCTCGCTGCCGGAGGCGATTGCGCTGGCCCAGGAGGCCGGACGCAAATATGTCACCATCGCCAGTCGGGTATTGGCCGGTAAATGACGATCGACGCGCCTCAGCCCGGTTCCGGACCGGACCAAGCCTCCGGCGCTTCCGGCGATAAGATTTCCCGTGAAATCCCGGTCATCAACAAGCGCGGCCTGCATGCGCGGGCCTCGGCCAAGTTCGTGCAGATGGCCGAGCGCTTCAATGCCGAGGTCTGGGTCACCCGCAACGGCGAAACCGTCGGCGGTACCTCGATCATGGGCCTGATGATGCTGGCGGCGGGGATCGGCACCACCGTGACCGTCTCGGCCAGCGGCCCCGAAGCGCGCCAGGCGCTGGATGCGATCACCGAGCTGATGGGCTCGAAGTTCGGCGAAGAAGAATAGCGCCGCCGCCACGCCGGCCGGCCGGGCCGCCACACCGCCGGCAACTCACCGCTATTTCGCACTCGCCCCCGAAGGCAGCACCAGGAAGAACACGTCGCTGACCCGCCCGCCCGGCTGTCCGAACAGCGGCCGGCTCAGCCACACCTTGCCGCGCAGGATCTGCGGCTGGCCGGCGATGATCTGCTCGGCGGTCGCGATACAGCCCTTGTCCTCGGCCGGGCACACCAGCACGGCGCCGCGCGCCGCGGTCCGCTGCTTCAGCGCAGCGAGGTCGGCAGTTTCGAAGCCCAGCGTGTCGGTGCGCAGGTAGAACGCGGTATTCTCGGCCAGCACGGTTTCGCCGGCGACCAGCGGCACCGCCTCGTCGCTGTGCCGGCGCCATTCGCGGTCGACATGGTCGGCGAGCAGCGAAGCGTATTCGAACGGTCCCGGCGGATCGCTGAGGTGGATCACCAGCGCCACCACCGGCGACAGCGCCAGCGAGCCGAGCGACACCGCTGAGGCGACGATCAGCCCGCGCCGCACCGCCTCGCGCCCGACCGCGACCAGCGGCGAGGCCAGTAGCACGACCGGCAGCAGCGTGTAGGCCGGCATCGCCCAGAGCGGCACGATGCGGATGCCGGTGACGAGCGCCACCGGCATCGGCGCCACGATCAGCAGCAGCTGGATCAGCAGGATGGTGCGCCGCTCGGACCCAGCGGGCCATACGATGTCGGCCAGCGCCGCGCGGGACGGCCGCAGCACCACCGCGGCGGTGATCAGCGCGACCGCCGCATAGGCGATGGCGCCGGGCAGATAGGTCAGCGTATCCCGCAGGTTATCGGCCAAATCCGCCGACTCGTGCGCGGCCGCATAGGCGAAGGTCGGAAAGCCGTGAGCGGTCAGCCACCAGACGTGCGGCCCCAGCACCAGGCCGCCGCACAGGATCATCAGCCACGGCGCCGGTGAGGCGAACAACCGGCCGCGCCGCGGATCGATCAGCGCCGCCAGCCCCAGCGCGACGACCAGCAC
>NZ_QUML01000041.1:0-42976 GCF_010907025.1 Rhodopseudomonas sp. BR0G17
ATCCACGGCGAGACGAAGCTCACCATCACGGCGCTCGCAGACGCCGAGCTGGTTCTGGTCGACGCCGCGTAAGGCCGTGCAGCCTTTCGTCACCCACACACGTGATGCGCGGGCTTGCCCCGCGCATCCATCCTACTTCGCAACAGTTCTCACGAAGAGGATGGATGGCCGGGTCAAGCCCGGCCATGACGGATAACTAACAACAATCACTCCCCACCCAATCACCAACCAAACGGAGACTCCCCATGGCAAAGGTTCTGGTTCTTTACTACTCGGCTTACGGTCACATCGAAGCGATGGCCAACGCGGTCGCCGAAGGCGCGCGTGAGGCCGGCGCGCAGGTCGACATCAAGCGCGTGCCCGAACTGGTACCGCCGGACGTCGCCAAGGCGTCGCACTACAAGCTCGATCAGGCTGCGCCGGTCGCAACCATCGAGGACCTCGCCAATTACGACGCGATCGTCATCGGCACCGGCACCCGGTTCGGCCGCATGGCGTCGCAAATGTCCAACTTCCTGGATCAGGCCGGCGGCCTATGGGCGCGCGGCGCGCTGAACGGCAAGGTCGGCGGCGCCTTCACCTCGACCGCGACCCAGCACGGCGGCCAGGAGACCACGCTGTTTTCGATCATTACCAACCTGCTGCATTTCGGCATGGTGGTGGTCGGCCTCAACTACGGCTTCGGCGACCAGATGCGGCTCGATCAGGTGACGGGCGGTGCCCCCTATGGCGCCACCACGATCACCGGCGGCGACGGCTCGCGCCAGCCGAGCGAAACCGAACTCGCCGGCGCGCGCTACCAGGGCAAGACCATCGCCGAAACAGCCATCAAGCTGCACGGCTAACGACAACAGGAGGCGTGGCGGGGCGCTCGAACGCACCGCGCCACGCCTTCCGCCCAACTCAATGCAGATGCATGTATCGCATGCCTGATGCGCTGCAGCGGGGCTACTGCGCCCGCTGCCTCGGCCCCATCTCAGATATTGCTAGTGGGGAGACGACGACATGCTCGAGATGGTGTTCATGCTTCAATTGGCGCGGAGCCCGCTGCAGGCGATGGCTAAGCGTTTAGTTTGCAAGAGCCTCAGCATCGCGACCTATGGCAAGCGGCAGTGTCGAAGCTGCACCGGCGCCACACCGCCGGACGCGGACTGATTTCCACGGCGATCACCTGTACTTAGCCCGCTCATTAGCATGCAGTTCGAGCAGCTTTATCTCAGCTGAATCGAGCGCCCGCGCCCTTTGAGACGTTCATCCGCTTTCCCCTCGACCATAAACCCGTCATTGCGAGCGTAGCGAAGCAATCCAGAAGCTTCCCTGCACCGAGCCCTGGATTGCTTCGCTCCTCGCAATGACGCGCACTGATTTCACAACGCGGCAGAACGTTGATCGCTGGGGGCGATGCCGGGCCGCGAGCAAGGCCCACGACCCGAATGCCGTTACAGCAGCTTATCGAGCGTCAGTGGCAGATCGCGGATGCGCTTGCCGGTGGCATTGAACACGGCGTTGGCAACCGCCGCGCCGACGCCGGTGATGCCGATCTCGCCGATGCCGCGGGCGCCCATCGGCGCGCGCGGATCGGGAATGTCGGTCCAAATCACATCGATCTCCGGCACGTCGAGATGCACCGGGATGTGATACTCGGCCAGACTCGGATTCATGATCCGGCCATTGCGCTCGTCGAACTGCGTCTCTTCCATCAGCGCCAGGCCGAGGCCCATGATGATGCCGCCGCGGAACTGACTCGCCGCCGTCTTCGGATTGAGGATACGGCCGCAATCGTAGGAGCCGAGGAAACGCCGCACACGGGTCTCGCCGGTGACGCTGTTGACGCCGATCTCGCAGAACAGCGCGCCGAACGAGTGCATCGACCAGTGCATGGTTTCGAGCGGCGCCGAAGCGCTGCCCTCGGCCGAGACGTGATCGCGGCCCGAACGGGTCAGGATCGACACATAACTCTCATGACGCGACGTGTCGTCGAGCTTGGCGAGGCCGCCGTTCACGGTGCCAACCTCCTCAGCGCGGAGGCCCGCCAGCGGCGAGTCGTTGCCGGCGAGCTTGAGCAGTTCCTTGATCAGCACGTGATGCGCGGCGATCACCGAGGCGCCGATCGACGCGGTCTGCTGCGAGCCACCGGCCAGCACCACGCCGGGAAACATCGAGTCGCCATAGGCAAACGTCACCTGATCGCGCGACAGGCCGAGCCGTTCCGCCACCACCTGGGTATGAGCCGTCGCCGTGCCCATGCCCATTTCGTGCGCGGCGATCTCGACCTTGGCGCCGCCGTCGCGGGTCAGCGTGATCCGCGCCGCACCGCCCGGCATGCGGTGATACGGATAGGTCGCGGTGGCGCAGCCCATTCCGACCAGCCACTCGCCGTCGCGAATGCTGGCGGCGGTCGGATTGCGCTTTGACCAGCCGAAGCGTTCGGCACCTGCACGCCAAGCCTCGGCGATATGCCGGGACGAGAACGGCGTGCCCTTCAGCGGATCTTCTTTCGGTTGATTGAGAATGCGCAGTTCGACCGGATCGATGCCGAGCGCTACGGCCATCTCGTCGATCGCCGATTCCATCGCGAAGGTACCAACGGACTCGCCCGGCGCACGCATGAAGGTGTTGGCCAGCATGTCGAGGTGTACCGTCTCGACGTCGAGCTTGATGTTGGGCGAGCCGTAACTACTCATCGTCGGCAGGATGAACGGCTCAGGAAACGCGTTCTGGCGCGAGGTCGGGGCCGTGCCGGTGTGGATCAGCGACACGAAGCGACCATCCGGCTCAGCGCCGATCGCGAAGCGCTGCTCGGTGAGCGTGCGGCCGCCGATCAGCCGGTACACCCCCTCGCGCGACAGCGCGATCCGCACCGGCCTGCCGGCGAGCTTGGCAGCCGCAGCGCCCAGCACCTGATGCTGCCATAGACACTTGCCGCCGAAGCCGCCGCCGACGAACGGCGAGGTGACATGGACCTGCTCCTCGGCAATGCCGAACACATCCCCGAGCGACCACGCGGTGTGCTGCACCGCCTGCGAGGCGTCGTGCACGATCAGCTTGTCGCCCTGCCACATCACCGTGGCGGCGTGCGGCTCGATCGCATTGTGATTGTGCCGCGGCGTCGAGTAGCGGCCAGCGACTCGAACCGGCGCTTTGGCGAACGCCGCTTCGGCGTCGCCTTTCTGAGCCTGGAGCGGCTGCCCCATGAACAGGCCGGGCTCGGTGCCCTTGGCCTTGGCAGCGCCGAAACTGGTCAGCGCGGGTTCTGCCCCGTAGGTCGCGCGGATCAGCGAGACGGCGTAATCGGCCTGTTCCTGCGTATCAGCCAGCACCACGGCGATCGGCTGGCCGTTCCAATGGATGCGGTCGTCCTGCATGATCGGCAGATTGTCGCCGCCGCCAGCCTTCTCGGCCGTCATGAACAGCGGCATCGGCTTCATCCGCGGGGTGTTGCGATGAGTCATCACCAGAGCGACGCCCGGCGCGGCTTCGGCCGCGGCGGTGTCGAGCGTGGCGATCCGGCCCTTCGGCACGGTGCTGAACATCAGCGCGGCATAGAGCATACCGTCGAGCGCGAACTCAGCCGCAAACGGCGCGGCGCCGCGCACCTTCAGCGGGCCGTCGATCCGCGAGATCGAGGCGCCGATCGAGCCGTGTTTGGCGCGGATCAAGGGATCGGGATCGCCGCCCGGCATCCAACTATCGGGTGCGAGCGCAACGGCTTTCTCCATCACGTCCATCGCGGCGCCGCGCACGGCTTGTTTGGCTTCGTTGATGATGCTCATCGGGCATCTCCTGCGAGTTCGCCGAGGACGGCAGTGATCGTTCGTTTGGCCAGTTCGATCTTGAAAGCGTTGTCGCGCAGCGCGACCGCATCGGTCAGCTCGGCTTCGGCGGCCGCACGGAACGCATCCACGGTGGCCTCTCTGCCGCGCAGCGCCTGCTCGGCCTTCAGCGCCCGCCACGGCTTGTGTGCGACGCCGCCGAGTGCGAGCCGGACGTCCTTCACCCTGCCGTCTTCGAGCTCGATCGCGGCCGCGACCGACACCAGCGCGAACGCGTAGCTCGAACGGTCGCGCACCTTGCGATAGGTCGAGCGCGCGGCGATCGGCTGCGCCGGCAGTTCGATCGCGGTGATCAGTTCGCCGGGCTGCAGCACCGTCTCGAGGTCGGGCCGATCGCCCGGCAAACGATGGAAGTCGGCAAACGGCAGCGCCCGCTTCCCAGCGTGCCCTTCGACATGCACCACCGCATCGAGCGCCGCGAGCGCGACGCACATGTCGGACGGATGCGTCGCGACGCAGGATTCAGACGCACCGAGAATTGCGTGATTGCGGTTGAAGCCTTCGATGGCGTCGCAGCCCTGACCGGGGTTGCGCTTGTTACAGCGCGAGCCGGCATCGTCGTAAAAGTAAGTGCAGCGCGTCCGCTGCAGCAGATTGCCGCCGACCGTTGCCATATTGCGGATCTGCGCCGAGGCGCCCGCCAGAATGGCTCGCGACAGCATCGGATAGCGCCGGCGCACGGCGGGGTGCTCCGCGAGCGCAGTGTTGCGCACCGCTGCGCCGATCAGCAAGCCGCCACCCTCGCGCTCGGTGATGTCCGCCGGCAGGCGGGTGATATCGACCAGCGCCGCCGGACGCTCGATCGTCTCGCGCATCAGGTCGATCAGATTGGTGCCGCCGCCGAGAAATTTGGCCTGCGCGGCGCCGCCAAGCCGCAGCGCTTCGGCGACATCGCCGGCTCGTGAGTAATCGAAGGGAGTCATTCTGCAGCCTCCGCGTAGGTGTCGCGGATCGCCGCGATAATGCCGTTGTGCGCGCCGCAGCGGCACAGATTGCCGCTCATGCGTTCGCGGATTTCGTCGCGGGTCGGTGCGATATGGTCGGCTGCCAGATCGCGGGTGACGTGGCTCGGAACGCCGCGCTGAAGTTCGGATGCCATGCCGATCGCCGAGCAGATCTGCCCGGGGGTGCAGTAGCCGCACTGGAATCCGTCGTGTTCGATGAACGCCTGCTGCAACGGATGCAGCCCCGCCTCGCTTGCGAGACCTTCGATGGTGGTGACGCTGCGGCCGGCGTGCTGCACGGCGAGCGACAGGCAGGACACGATGCGTTCGCCGTCGACCAGCACCGTGCAGGCGCCGCAGGCACCCTGATTGCAGCCCTTCTTGGTGCCGTGCAGGTTCAGCGTCTCGCGCAGCAGGTCGAGCAGTGAGACCCGCGGATCGGCGGGGACCGGACAGTCCACTCCATTGATGCGGATCGCCGCGGCAGGCGCGACAGTTCGATCAGCGGTCATATGACCTCCTTGAGGACGGGATGAAGCAACGCGCGCGGATCCGTATTCGCGCGCACATTGTGCGGAACGGAAAAATCGCTAACCGCCGAGCGGCTTATTAGTTCGGGGCGTTGGTTGGCGTGGCCGATGCCGCGTAGCCCGGCAGGCATCGATGTGAGATAACGGACCAGCAACTCCTTATACGGAACATCGTTCCGTTTATCAAGAGGTATTCCTGTGTCCGAAAAGCGGCCGCGCAAAAACGCCTCAGCGGCCGGTACGCCGCGTCGGGTTCGGGCGGACGCGCAGCGCAATCTGAAGACGCTGCTGGAGGCGGCGCTGGCGGTGTTCGCGACGGCAGGCGTGGATGCGCCGGTGCGGGACATCGCCGAGAAAGCCGGCGTCGGCGTCGGCACGCTGTATCGGCACTTCCCGCAGCGATCCGACCTGATCGTCGCTGTGTTCCGCAACGAGGTCGATGCCTGCGCCGACGCCGCCGCAGCCCTGGCGGCGGAGTATTCGCCGCTCGAGGCTTTGTCGCGCTGGATGCAGCGCTATGTCGACTTCATCGCGACCAAGCGCGGTTTGGCGGCGGCGCTATATTCGGGCAATCCGGCCTATGACAGCCTGCCAGTCTATTTCGAACAGCGGCTCCGCCCCGCGCTGCAATCGCTGCTGGATGCAGCCGGCGCGGCCGGCGAGGTTCGCCGCGACGTTGACCCGTTCGATTTGCTCAAGGCGGTGGCGCAGCTCTGCAATTCGGCGCCGGGCGCCGATCCCGACCACACCAGCCGGATGGTCGGGTTGCTGATCGATGGCCTGCGCTACGGGGCAGCTGGCAGCAAGGCCAGACCAGACTCTTGAGGAGACGCCTGCGGCCGGCGCCGCTGGGATTCCACCCCAAACGACAAAGCGGCCTCCGCAAGGGAGGCCGCTAGTCGTCTTAATCGTCATCGTGCTCGATGATCACACGGCGGCGGGGTTCTTCACGGTATTGCCGGCGAACCACGACGGTCTCATCGGGCTCGCGCTCGCGATAGATCCGGCGCTCGCGCACGTACCGGTCTTCATGTCCGTAATACGGGCCGTGACTGGTGCCGACGGTGACACCTGCCGGCCCCACTCCGATGCCGACTTCATCGGCGCTGGCCGGCGCAGCGGCGGCGGTGGAAAGAGCCGCCAGCGCGGCGGCGGTGATGGCAATCTGCTTGATCATCGTGTCGCTCCATGCCGAATGGCGATGTTGAGCCAATTCGTCGCAGGCAGCTTCGTTCCGCCAAAGCAAAGCGGCCGCCGAGCGGTCAGACACGAGATCGGGGGAAGATGGAGTTCGACGATGCTGGGGAATGGTGGGCGCGACAGGGATCGAACCTGTGACCCCCTCGATGTCAACGAGGTGCTCTCCCGCTGAGCTACGCGCCCTCAGATCGTCTTCACGGGTGGCGTCCCTATATCGGCTCCGAGCCGGTCAGGCAAGGACACCAAAGCAGGATTTCGACGCCAATTTTACGCGGCGAGCATCTTATTCACTTCGCTGACCAATTCCCGCAGGTGCACCGGCTTGGCCAGGACCTTGGCGTTCTTTGGCGCGTCCGAATCGGAATTCAGCGCCACCGCGGCGAATCCGGTGATGAACATGATCTTGATGTCGGGATCGAGTTCGGAGGCGCGGCGCGCCAGCTCGATTCCGTCCATCTCCGGCATCACGATGTCGGTCAGCAGCATTTCGAACGGCTCTTCGCGAAGCCGCTGGTAGGCCGACATGCCGTTGTCGAACGAGGAAACCTGGAATCCGGCGTTTTCCAACGCCTTCACCAGGAAGCGGCGCATGTCGTTATCGTCTTCGGCGAGGAGAATTTTGTGCATGGTGGCTGGAACTTCAAATCCGGGCGAGGAAAACCGATCGATCCAGTTAGACCGAAGTCTGGTAAATTTCGGGTGAAATTCCCATCGCCCATCAAGTGAGGAAGCGGGGATAATCCTGCGCCCGATCGGGCTCTGAATCAACAAATCCGCAAGCGGGCACTTTTGTTCGGCTCCGGCGTTTTCGACACCGCTCTCTGGAATGATTTTGCTTGGCAGCGCCGGCCCTATTGCCGACAATACCGCTCACCAAATCACCAGATGCGCTGTCGCAGAGGCAGGAGACGGGCGGATTTGACGAGTGGCGGACGACGATGACCGAGTTCGACGGTGAGTTCTCCCCCGCCTTCGAGATCGCCGAACCGGCGGTCTGGCGCGCCCCGATCATTTTCAATTCGCCGCATTCCGGTTCGGTCTATCCGAACGCCTTCCTGAACGCCTCGCGGATCGATCTCGAAGCGCTGCAGCGCTCCGAAGATTCGTTCATGGACGAGCTGATCGGCCACCTGATCCATGACGGCTTTCCGGTGGTGCGGGTGCATTTCCCCCGCTCCTATATCGACGTCAATCGCGAGCCTTACGAGCTCGATCCGCGGATGTTCAACGGCCGGCTGCCGAGCTTTGCCAATACCCGCTCGATGCGGGTCGCCGGCGGGCTTGGCACGATCCCGCGCGTGGTCGGCGACGGCCAGGAGATCTACCACGAGCGCATCCATATCGACGACGCGCTTGGCCGGATCGAGACGCTGTACAAGCCGTATCACCGCGCGCTGCGCCGGCTTATCAACCAGGCGCACCAGCAGTTCGGCTCGGTGCTTCTGGTCGACTGCCATTCGATGCCCTCGGTCGGCATCTCGCGCGACGAGCCGAAGCGACCGGATGTGGTGATCGGCGACCGCTACGGCACCAGCTGCTCGCCGTTGATCGCCGCCGTGATCGAAGAGACGATGGCGGCGCGCGGTTATTCGACCGGCCGCAACAAGCCTTATGCGGGCGGCTTCATCACCGAGCATTACGGCAACCCGGCCACCGGGCTGCACACCGTCCAGGTCGAGCTCAACCGGGCGATTTATATGGACGAACGGCTGCGGCTGCGCAGCGACCGCTTTGCCACCGTGGCCGAGGATTTCAGCCGCCTCGCCGAGAGGCTGTCCGAGATACCGCTGGACGATCTCCGCCCGTTTCAGGCGGCTGCGGAGTAGCTGGCCGGCGGACCCAAGTGCCGTTTTGCCGCTTATCGGCGTCAATCGGCGCAACGTGTTCCTAAATTCACGGGAACCGATTCAGCCGGAATTAACGTGGAACCCGCAATCTTCAGTTGTGAACCCCAAACCGCAGGCTATCCTGGGAGAACAACGTGAAGCGTCTTGTTCTGAAATTCTTGTCGGAAGAATCCGGCGCCACCGCAATTGAATACGGTCTGATCGCCGCCGGCATCTCGCTGGCGATCATCGCCGCAGTCACCGGGCTCGGTGACAAACTGAATTCCACTTTCACGTCGGTGAAAGACGGCCTCACCGGCGGCGGCTAGCAGACGGTCGATCGCGTCAGGACTGCACCTTTAAGAAGCCGGGCTCCACGGCTTCTCGACGGCGTTCTCACCTGCCGCTCTCCGACCTGATGCAGGCCGAGAGAGGTATGGTGCGGCCGAGAACCGCAAACGAACACCCGCGATCAGGTGGCTGCTGGCGAAGCGCAAGCGGCCACCGACGAGCAGACAGCGCCGCTGGCGCTGCCGAGCCTCGATCCAAAGAAAAGACAATCCAAAAAGAAAAAAGGGCCGCTTGCGATGGCAAGCGGCCCAAGTCTAGGGAGGAAACGCCCAAGGAGGGCAGCGATAGCGCGAGGCGCTACCGCACCGCAACAATATGCGACCGCGCCGCACAAAGCGCAAGTGTTTTCAGGCGATTTTCCATGCAAAAAACGCATGTCAGAGCACCGTCCACGCCGCGGAACTGCTAAAATTATTTGAGACAGATCAATGAGATGAATGAGGTCGCGACCAAAGCCCGCACCGCATCCTCGGGCGATTCCGAGCGGTCTTGTCGCACCTGGTTCCCGCAGCGCCGCTAGCCGCTTCAAAGCTGTGAGTGCGGCTTATTGCCGACGATTCAGACTATGGACCGGGAGTCACCCGCCATAATAAAGGAGCAAGGGTTCGGCCGCTCCCGTCTAAGATGGTGGCGCGGTTCCATGTCCCGCCCGCAATGCTCGCAAAGGATCGCGCCGTGACGGTCATCGATTTCGCCGCCTTTATCGGCCGCCTTGCGACCTCGTCGGGCGACACCATCCTGCCGTTCTTCCGCACCACGCTGACGATCGACAACAAGCAGCCCGGCCGCGATTTCGATCCGGTGACCGAAGCCGATCGCGCCGCCGAAGCGGTGATGCGCCGGCTGATCAAGGCGAGCTTTCCCCAGCACGGCATCATCGGCGAAGAGTTCGGCAACGAGCGCGAAGACGCCGATTACGTCTGGGTGCTGGACCCTATCGACGGCACGAAGTCCTTCATCGCCGGCTTTCCGGTGTGGGGCACGCTGATCGCGTTGCTGCACAAGGGCGCGCCGGTGTTCGGCATGATGCATCAGCCTTTCATCGGCGAGCGCTTCTCCGGCGACAATGGTTCGGCGACGTACAAAGGCCCGTCCGGCGAGCGCAAACTCGGCGTACGCCGATGCGCCGCTATCAAGGACGCGGTGCTGTTCACCACCTCGCCGCTGCTGATGAACGACAGCGACCGCGGCATTTTCGAGAAGGTCCAGGCCGAGGCGCGACTGACCCGCTACGGCGGCGACTGCTACTCCTACTGCATGCTGGCCGCCGGGCAGCTCGACCTCGTGATCGAAACCGAGCTGAAGCCCTACGACGTCGCCGCGCTGATTCCCATCATCACCGGTGCCGGCGGCATCATCACGACCTGGGACGGCAAGCCGGCGCAGAATGGCGGCCGGATCATCGCGGCGGGCGACAAGCGCGTGCACGAAGCGGCGATGAAGATCCTCAGCGCCTGAACCACGCTTTAGCGGTCATACCCGCAGTCCTTCGATCAGCGCCCGCAGTACAGCGAGGCAGCTCTCGCGGTCGCCTCCTTGCGCGATTTCGAGCGCGGCGCGATCGAACGCGGCGCCGAGCAGCTTCGCGGCCGCCTCGACCGGAATCGGCGCGATCGCTTGCTGTTCGATCGCCGCCGCCAAGCCCTCCCGCAGCGTCCTGACGCCGTGCTGCGCATCAATCGCGTCAACCTCGGCACGGCCGAGCACCGCAGGCGCCTCAATCAGCAATAGCCGCGTGCGGCCCGGCACGGCCATCGCAGCCAGATAGGCTTCCCCCCCGGAGATCAAAGCCTCGAGCGGTGGGCCCTCGTCGGCGCCTGCTTCGACCTCCGTGGCGACGGCCGCGGATTCGGCCTCGACGACCGCCCGGAACAGCGCCTGTTTGTCGGCGAAGTGGTGATACAGCGCACCACGCGTGACGCCCGCGGCCTCCACCAGATCCGGCGTGCTGGTCTCCGCATAGCCGCGAACCACGAATGCCTCGCGGGCCGCTGCGATCAGGGCCGCCTGGGTGGCACTGGACCGTTCGGGGTTGGTGCGTCGCTTCGTCGCCTTCATACATACAGCCTGCATGTTTTATACATACACACTGTATCTTTTTGTTGGCGAGGAGGAAAGCGATGCGATCGACCAGCTACTACCCGGTGATCATGACGTCGAACGTCGCCGCGACGGCGGCGTTCTACTGCCGGCATTTCGGCTTCCGTCCCCTGTTCGAAGCCGACTGGTACATGCACCTGCAGTCAGTTGAAGATCCTGCTGTCAATCTGGCGATCCTCGACGGTCAGCATGCGACGATTCCCGCCGCCGGCCGCGGTCAGGTGTCAGGCCTGATCCTGAACTTCGAAGTCGACGATGCGGACCGCGAATATGCCCGGCTGCAGCAAGCTGGGCTGCCGATCCTGCTGTCGCTGCGCGATGAGGATTTCGGCCAGCGCCATTTCATCACTGCCGATCCGAACGGCGTGCTGATCGACATTATCAAACCGATTCCGCCGAGCGCGAACTACGCGGCGCAGTATGCAGGTGGCGCCGCTGCCGCAGAGCCATAAGCGAAGCATGGGTTGCGTGAGGCTCGGCGAGTGTGCAATCTGCGGCAGTGTTCGATCCATTTCTCCTCATCATCGCTGCGGTCTTCGCGTTCGCCGGCTTCATCAAAGGCGTGATCGGTCTCGGTCTGCCGACGGTGTCGATCGGACTGCTCGCCGTCGCCATGCCGCCGGCCCAGGCGGTCGCCATCGTTATCGTGCCGGCGATCGTCACCAACATCTGGCAGACCTTCGCTGGCAGCTATCTGCGTGACATCCTGCGCCGGCTGTGGCCGCTGCTGGTCGGCACCGTGATCGGCATTCGTCTCGGCGCCGGGCTGATGACCGGCCCCTATGCCCGCTACGGGTCGCTGGTGCTCGGCGTGCTGCTGGTCGCTTACGGCATTCTCGGCCTCAGCAAGCGCAGCTTCCACGTCGCGCCGAACCGCGAGAAATGGATCGGCGGTCCGGTCGGGCTGATCACCGGCGTGATCTCGGCGGCCACCGGCGTGCAGGTGATTCCCTCGATGCCGTATTTGCAGGCGATCGGGATGGAGAAGGACGAGCTGGTCCAGGCGCTCGGCGTGTTCTTCACCACCGCGACGCTGGCGCTGGCCGTCAACCTCACCGACGCCGGCCTGCTGTCGACCGCCACCGCCCTGCCCGGCCTGATCGCGCTGGCGGCCGCGTTCGCCGGCATGTTCGGTGGCCAGGCGGTGCGCACCCGGATGCATCCAGACACATTCCGCCGCTGGTTCTTGATCGCCCTGATGGGGCTCGGCCTGTATCTCGCCGCCACCACCCTCGTGAAGCTAGTCGGCTAGCATCGCGTCCTCGGTCAGGCGCGCGCCAGCGCCACCCGGATGCCGAGCGCCACGAACAGCGCCCCGAGACCGCGATTGATCCATTGCAGCACCGAGCCGGAGCGTCGCAGCCGATCCGCCGCCCGCGCCGCGAAGGCCGCGAGCGCCAGGCAATACAGCGTGCCGTTGACCACGAAGATCAGCCCGAGCACCAGAAACGCCAGCGCCTTGTTGGAAGCATCGGCGGCGACGAACTGCGGCAGGAAGGCGAGAAAGAATAGCGCCACCTTGGGATTCAGGACGTTGGTGAGCATGCCCTGGCGAAACACCGAGGCCAGCGACAACGCCGGGGCAGCGCCTGCAGTCGCGGTGAAATCGCTCGGCTTCGACAGCAGCATGCGCAATCCCAGCCAGATCAGATAGGCGGCGCCGATCCACTTGAGCACGCTGAACGCCAGCGTCGAGGCCATCAGGAGCGCCGACAGGCCCGCGGCCGCCGCTGCAACGTGGACCAGGCAACCGGTGCCGACGCCGAGCGCCGCAGCCGCCCCGCCGCGCCAGCCGAACTGTAGGCCGCGGCCGACGATGTAGGCGGTGTCCGGCCCGGGCGTGACATTGAGCAGCAGCCCGGAAGCGACGAACAGCCAGAAGTCGTGAATGCCGAGCATCTCGGTCCCATTCCCATGCGCGTTTCCCACCATCCTCCGGCGATCGCGCCGGCCGTCAAGGGCCGCCTGCGCACGCGAAAACTCGGTACGGGCGCGGGCGGCCGGACGGCAAAAAGCCGCTTTGTTAAGCTGATGGAAACCATCACGGCGCCTCCTGCCCCGGGGGCCTCGCAACAGGTGGGATGCAATCGGCGATGACGGGACACAACCGGCTGGCAGCTGCCGCGCTCGCGGCATGGTTCGGCGGCGTGGCGCTTTCGGCCACGGCGGCGCAGGCGCAATCCGGCAATCCTCTGAACTTCCTCGACAGCATTTTCGGCAATCCGTCGCCGAGTCGCCCAGCCGCGCCCGGCGCGAGCGCGCCCTCCGGCGGCAGCTCCGCCGCACAGCCCTGGAGCGGAGAGGACGGGGCTTCCGGCCATCCGCTGATGACCGCCGCCGCAATCCGCGAGGCCGCGGCGAATTTCGACAATTGCGTCGCGGCGATGTGGCCGGACGCGGCGCGCCGCGGCATCTCGCGGGAATCGTTCGAGCGCTACACCGCAGGCCTGTCGCCCGACCTGCGGCTGATGGACCTGATGGATTCACAGCCGGAGTTCACCAAGTCGATCTGGGATTATCTCGACATCCTGGTCAACGATACCCGCCTCGCCAGGGGCCGAGAAATCCTGGCGCAGTACAAGCCGCAGTTCGACGCGGTCGAGCGCGCCTATGGCGTCGACCGCTACATCATCGCGTCGATCTGGGGCATCGAATCGAACTACTCGACCCAGATGGGCGATCGCTATGTGGTGAACTCCACCGCGACGCTGGCCTGCGTCGGCCGCCGCCAGGCGTACTTCAAGGACGAATTCCTCACCGCGCTGGAGATCCTGCATCGCGGTGATCTACGGCCCGAGCAGCTGCGCGGCTCATGGGCTGGCGCGTTCGGCCCGACCCAGTTCATGCCGACGGCATTCAAGCGCTTCGCGGTCGACGCCGATGGTGACGGCCGCCGCGACGTGGTCGACAATCCCTACGACCTGATCGCCTCGACCGCCAACAACCTGAAGAAGGACGGCTGGCAGACCGGCCAGACCTGGGGTTACGAGGTCGTGGTGCCGCGCGGCTTCAACTACATGCTGGCCGACCGTCGCCAGACCCAGACGCTGGCGCAATGGGAGCAGATGGGGCTGCGCCGCGCCGGCGGCCAGCCGTTTCCGCGCTCGGGCGAAAAGGCTTACCTGCTCGCCCCCGCCGGCGCCGCCGGCCCCGGCTTCCTGATGCTCACCAATTTCCGGGTGATCATGAAGTACAACCCGGCCGAGGCCTATGCGCTGGCGATCGGCCATTTCGCCGACCGGCTGCGCGGCGGCACCCCATTCGTCCAGGACTGGCCACGCCAGGAGCGCGCCCTGTCACGCACCGAAAAGCTGGAATTGCAGCAGCTCCTCGCCCAGCGCGGCTTCTACCGCGGCACACCCGACGGCCAGTTCGGCTCGGAAACCCGCAGCGCACTGCGCAACTTCCAAGCCTCCATCGGCGCACCGGCGGATGGATTTGCGACGGGGGAGATGTTGGAGAGGTTGAGAGGAAGGTAGGGGATAAAAAGTGTCCTCCACACTACCTTGAAAGTTGATTTTAGATTCAATCTGCGCGAGATTTTTTGCAGAATTCCACTAAACTTCATTACATAACTTGGAATTATCGGTTGTTTGAATTCCTCGATCGTCGACCATATCTCGAACGCCTGGCAAGATTTTTAGATCTTCCCCCTCAGGGAGCGCGTTTGGTCATTGCTGGCGGTGGCCTCGGAGTGGGAAAGACCACACTGCTGCGCCATGCCGCAAAGCTGTATCGAAACGACCGATTGTATCTGTTGTGCGATCGAGCAACTCCTGCGGGAGGCCTTCCAGGTGGAATACCTTTTCCCGAATTGTTGGAGAGGCAATTATCCAGTCTCGGAACAGCGTACGGCTTTGAGACCTTCGACGACTTCTGCAAAAGCCATCGCTGGTCGAGGTCAGTCAAGATGGGAGCAGAAGCTGCTGCTTCGATCGCCACCAAGGCCCTGCTCCCCGGCCCCGCATCGCGCTTAGCGTGGGAGGCCTACGAGCGGATCAAAGCGTCCCGCGGCGGTAACAAATCGTCCAAGCTTGAGTCGGACGACCTGCGCCTTCTCTATATATTAGAGAAACTAAAGACTGTGCCTGCGGTCGTTCATATTGATCATGCACATCTTCTGGACCCAGGAGAGATCAAGCTCATCCTGCATTTACTCGATTCAACCACATCCGTCTTCTTCATCGAATTCACGACAGCACAATCGGTGCAACCGCATCCAGACTTGGCAAGCGTTAAACGCTTGGAGCTAAACATCGAGCCACTGCCGCTAGCATATGCAGATCAGCTGTTCTCTAGTTTACCAGATCGATTTGCTCGAACATTACGAGACCAATTCGCCAAGGCCGGAAATCTGTTGCCATACGATGACGCGGCCCTACTAAGGGAGCGCGGCGCCGCGGTCGCCGATACCTTTGATGCCTCCGAAGATGCTCTGGCCAAATTGACCGAAGAAAGGATGTTAAATCTTGGCCAACCGCATCTCAACGCACTACTTGCAATCTCCGCACATGCAGGCCCGGTCGATCGTAACCTGTTGGTTGAATTTCTAGGCTCTACCAGTTCCGGGAATTTTGTCGCGCTGCCGAGCGATGTAGATGGAACGCTCGACTTTCTTGACGAAAGGCTGCTCGCAATCGTGACCACGAGCAGCGCATCATGCCAGCCCCGAGTCCATACTGTAGTAGATCATCATGCCGACCTCGGCGTTATTCAGCTCAGCTTCCGAAAGCTATGGCGTGACTTTTATCGAGACGCATCAACGCTTGGGATTTTTGTTTCTGAGGCGGACCGATGCAGACAGATCTTGCACCAATGCGCAGTACTAAATGATCTGGTTGGCATATCCTCAACACTTCAGGAAGTTGGCCGTAAAGGGATAAATTCACGAAATCCAAAGAGCATCGTCAATTACTTGAAGGATGTTACATCGAGACTACAGTGGGGAAACTCAGAATTCAGCAAGACCGGATTATCGCGCATCGCGCTTTCTCAATGCCATTTCTTCTATGATGCGGGCTGGTTTGACCAGGCGCTTGAATGCCTGGATATTGCGTCCGAGATCCCCCCATCATTCCAGTACTTGCAAGTCGAGTTGTACTGCGCAACCGAGTTTCAGGCGCGCGGCATCAGTATGGCTGACGCGTATCTGAGCAAACTACCGAAGAACACAGAGTCCCTAGACGCGGAACTTTGCCTGAAGTTGATAAAAATGCATGGTCTTAGGAATTCTAATCAGCTGGCATCCGCCAGGGACCTGTACATCGACACAGTTTCGCAGCGGAAGTACTCAAACCTTAGCGCATACCCCACCTTGCTTCGATTTGCAGATCTGTGCCTGTGTTCTGATGAGGACCTCCCTCAATGCGCTCAATATCTTGAGTTGGCGATCGCGGAGTCTGAGAGACGGGGCCTGAGAGGCGAGTTGGCTTCTTCGTGCCTCGCGCTAGGGCAGTTGATCGGATACACACCAAATCTAGATCGGGCGGAAGCGTTATTGAACCGAGCAAGCGAAATCGGAGACGAAGTCTGGCTTCAGCGATCAAATCTGCTAGCAAACCGAGCCGTTATTTCGCTCTATAGAGGAAACCCGACAGCAGAAGACCTGCGCCTTCTAGAACAGGCTCAAGTATTGGCATACGATGCACTGGATTGCCTGCTCATTCAGGTCAACATGCTAATATGGCACGCCGTCGCTGGCGATTTTGATCGAGCACTTCAAATAGAAGAAGTAATTGCAGCGTCGCTCTCGAAAAGCTCCATAGACACTGAAATCAAGAGGATTGCACTTTTCAATTTAGAGGCAACAAATAAACGATTCGGCCGAATGGATGCGGCCGGGGGGTATCACGAGCGCTGGACCGCCTTGCGGTCGGGAATCGACGAAAAATACTGGTCCGCTCGCCGTAACGAGATCGATCTTGATGATTGGAGGTGTTCGCTAGAATTTTATCCAGTTTACTTAGCTCACTGGCATCTCGGCTTGGTACCATTTCAGGCTATTGGAGACTATGCGCGCGATTAGATTGCTGTATGCAGTAAATCGATTTCTTAGGGCAAGAAAATACTCTCCGTTCGAGCCAAGATAGATATCTGGTGTTAGCTCGATTATGAAGAGTCCAGCTTTATTCAGGCGCCCGTCAATTCTCAACAGCTCCACCTTCCCTAGACTCCCAAAACACCTCTTCATCGCCGTGAGCTCATTTTCGTTGATCTGCTCGGTAATCAAGTCGAACTGAAATGCTAGTTCATTTGGCAGTTTGAGATCGAACGTATTTAGGCGGCTATCGAGATAGTCAGACCTTCCATCTATTTTCCAACTGCCAACTTCAACGTCAATTTTACCCGATGCATCTCCGAACAAGCATGCAGAAAACTCTCGACCCTCTATAAACTCTTCTATAATCACCGGCTGCCCAAGGCGTTTTAGGGTGGTTTCAGCGATATCTAGAATTTCGCGCAAACTTCGACAGAGGTTCCGCTGTGTGATTCCAAGCGACGTACCTTCATAATTTGGCTTCACGACCACTGGGGGGCGAACATTTTTGACGAAACTGAGGTCGTCGAGGCTTTGAATGGTGATCGAACCCGGCGCATTCAGACCGCACTGGCGACACACTGACTTGGATAGCTCTTTGTCGTTGCAGACAACCTTAACGAACGCGTCAGCCCCAACAAACATTACATTGTTTGCCTCGCATATCGCGGGAACAAGTCCGTGACGGCTTCTGCTGGATTCCCCAAACCAATACGGAAATACAAGACTTTGTAGATGCTCATGTAGCTCTGTCGTGAAATTCGTTAGATCATCTACTATAATGAGCTGATCGCAACAGTTGAGTAGCGCGTCGCTTATCTCTTCGACAGTGGATCGATATGGTCGATCGATCCGTCGATCAAAAGCGTCGGTGGGAGATTGTGGATCGACTGGGTCCGCAACCAAAATGATCGTGCCGTCCCAAATGCGTTTCGCAGGCAAAGGTAGCATCATAATTCCAAGTTATGCTCAACCTCATCCAGGAGTTGACACGTCAACCTATTGCAATCGGTAACCCTAGACGAATATGACATGCTTCGAACGCTAGCCTCGGCGCCAAGCTGCATTCACATTTCTGCTTGCCCCCTGGGCGGAGTAAGAAATGCCCCTCACAAGAATGATCGCAGTATTTCTCGACTATTGCTCAGTCGAGCGGCAATTGTCGGATCACACTTTGCAGGCCTACGGCTATGACCTTGCGGACTTTACCGCGTGGATCGGGACTCTACGCTGCAAGGATAGGATGTTCTGCGCCGATGCAGTGATCGTCACCGACCACCTTCGCGCCTACCTTGAACACATGATGGAGCGAAAGCTCTCTGCAGCAACGATCCGCCGGCGGCTGGCTTGTCTCCGTGCGTTCTTCCGTTTTGTTGCCGATCGGAATTGTACGCCCAATCCATTCGACGGCTGGCGGCTCAAGCTGCCGAAGCGGAAGCGGTTGCCGCGGACGTTGTCGCGGGACGAGACCACGCGGCTTTTGAAATCGGCGCGAGCGCCAGGCGCGGTGCGGCATGCGGCGCCGGATGCGCCGTCGCTGTGCACCGAGATCCGGCTGATGATCGCGACCGGAATCCGGATCGGTGAGTTATGCAAGATCGCCAGCAGCGACGTCGGCAGCGACGGCGCGGCGATCCGGATTCACGGCAAGGGATCGCGCGATCGCGTCGTGTATGTCACCGATGCGGCCCTCCGCACGGAATTGCGCAAGTTGACGATGCAGCGGCAACGCATGCTCGGCGGCGACGGCCCGCTGTTCGTCAATCGCAACGGCACCAAGCTGAGGCCGCATTCGTTCCGCACCAAGCTGCGCAACTTCGCCGGCCAGGCCGGCGTGCGGCGACGGGTAACCCCTCACATGCTGCGCCATACTGCCGCGACGCTGCTGATCGAGAGCGGGGTCGACATCCGCATCGTGCAGCGGCTCCTCGGACATTCGAGCATTGCCACCACCGAAATCTACACCCATGTCTCCGATGAAGCGCTGCGCTCGACACTCGAGCGGGCGAACATCCTGGCCGGGCTGGCGCGGTAGCTCTCAGCGCGGCGGCACTCCAGATGAAGCGCCCGTAGCGTTTTGGCCAGCTCCTCCCGCGCTGTGCGGCGTGGCGTCGGTCGCGGTCACGCGCCACACCGTGTTGCCGACGTCGTCGGCGATCAGCAGGGCGCCGGATTTGTCGATGGCAACGCCGACCGGGCGGCCGCGGGCTTTGCCGCTTGGGTCGAGAAAGCCGGTGACGACATCTTCGGCCTTGCCGCTCGGCTTGCCGCCGTCGAACGGCACATACACCACCTTGTAGCCGTTGAAGTGCTGCCGGTCCCACGAGCCGTGCTCGCCGACGAAGGCGCCGCCGCGATATTTCGCCGGCAGGCTGGTGCCGGTGGCGAACGCCATCCCGAGCGGGGCGACGTGGGAGCTGAGCGCGTAGTCCGGCACGATCGCCTTGGCCACTAGATCCGGCCGAGGCGGCTGCACCCGCGGGTCGACGTGCTGGCCATAGTAACTGTACGGCCAGCCATAGAAGCCGCCGTCCTTCACCGAGGTCATGTAGTCCGGCACCAGATTGGGGCCGAGCTCGTCGCGCTCATTGACGGCTGTCCACAGCGCGCCGGTCTGGGGCTCTATGCTGAGGCCGTTGGGATTGCGCAAACCCGTGGCGAACAGCCGCCAGCGCCCGGAAGCGCGGTCGACTTCCCAGATCGCGGCGCGGTTCTTCTCCGCCTCGAGGCCGTTCTCGGTGATGTTGCTGTTGGAGCCGACGCCGACATACAGCAGTGCGGCGTCGCGGCTCGCGACCAGGCTCTTGGTCCAGTGATGGTCGATCGGGCCGCCGGGCAGCGGCGTCAGCACTGTGCCGGGCTCGCTGATTTGCGTGTCGCCCGGATGATAGGTGTAATGCATGATCGCGTCGGTGTTGGCGACATAGAGGTCGTTGCCGACCAGCGCCACGCCGAACGGCGAATTGAGATGGTCGAGGAAGGTGCTGCGCACCTCGGGGACGCCGTCGCCATTGGCGTCGCGCAGCAGCGTGATGCGATTGCTCGGCTCGTTGGCACCGCTGCCGCCGGAGGTGACGAAGGACTCGACCCAGCCCATCACCAGATCCTTCGGCCGCTTGATCGGCTCACCGGGCGGCTTCTTCGATTCCACCACCAGCACATCGCCGTTCGGCAGCACGTAGAGCTCGCGCGGATGCTGCAGACCGGTGGCGAGCGCGGCGACCTTGAGACCTTCCGACGCGCTCGGCGTCTCGCCGTCCTTCCATCCGACCACCGGCGCCAGCTTCATCGGCGGAAATAGATATTGCTGCGGCTCGGGCAGATTTGGATTCGGACCGATCTGGCTGGAGACGTCGAAATGATCGTCGCCGCCGCAGCCGGCGAGCGTGAGCAGCGACGCACAGGCGACGAGCGTGGCGATGCGCTTGAACATGACGGTGCTCATCCGGCGCCTCCGACACGATAGCGATACACCAGCGCCCACCCCATCCAGCCGGTGACCAGCAGGACCAGCACCGTCAGCACAGACAGCGTCAGCCCCCACGGCACCACGGAGGTCCAGGCATCGTGGGTGTGCACCAGCATGTTGAGGGTGGCGAGTACCAGCACCACGAGATTGCCGATGCCGTGAATCCAAGCTGCGGTGAGATTGCGGATGGCGCGGCGCGCGAGCAGATCGACGGCGCCGAAGATCGCCGCCAGCCAGCCGATCACCACGCCGGCACTCACCAGCCAGGCCGAGAAGTTCGACCAGCTGATCTCGGCGGTCTTCCAATAGGCGATGTCGGTGAGCAGCGCGCCGACGAAGCAGGCAATCGGGACAGGCACCAGCATCGGATGGATCGGATGCGCGCCGATCCGCGCGGTCGATGCCAGTCGGAGTGAGTTTGCAGGGCCTGAGTTCGCGGGAAATGCGTCGTGCGCCATGGCGAGAATCCGCTGCCGTCTTCCTGACAGGTGCGAACACCGGCCATGCCGCGATGTTCCTGACGACGGCGGAGTAAGCAGGCCCATTCACGGCATTGTTTGCGGCACGCGTATAGGGCGCAGACTTGCGTGCGGCTTGACACCCGGCAGCGCGCCGCCCATCCTCCGCCGCATGATCCGCCGTGCCGCCGCTTTGAAATCGAAAGCCCGCGCTCCTTCAGGGGCAGGTGGCTTGCGCGCGATAGATCAATCTCGCCTTCACGCATGCACCCAACCCCGCCGGTTTCGACGGGGTTTTTTGTTGCAAGCTCCGCCTCCGGCCCGACCTCTCAGGAGACCGAAGATGGAGACGCCCCTGGACGCGACAGCCGAACAGCCGCGCGGGCTGTGGCTACCGCTGATCACGCCGTTTCGGGACGGCGAGCTCGACGCCGCATCGCTGCGCCGGCTGATCACCCACTACGCACGGGCACCTCTCGACGGGCTGATCCTCGGCGCCACCACCGGCGAAGGGGTGACGCTGAATGAAAACGAGCTGGAGCGCCTGGTGATGCTGACCGCCGATGCGCTGGCGGCCGGCGGCCGCAAGCTTCCGGTGTATCTCGGGCTGTCCGGCAGCGACACGCGCAAGCTGGTGCAGACCCTGGCGTGGACTGCGCACTGGCCGATCGACGGCGTGCTGATCGCCTGCCCGTATTACACCCGTCCGCCGCAGCAAGGACTGGTGCTACATTTCGAAGCTGCGGCCGACGCCACCGCGCTGCCGATCCTGATCTACAACATTCCGTATCGCACCGGCGTCAATCTGCACAACGAGGCGATGCTGCGGCTCGCCGAGCGCGCCAACATCGTCGGCGTCAAGGATTGCTGCGCCGATCCTGCGCAGACCGCCGAGTTGCTGCGGCTGCGGCCGCCGGGCTTTGCGGTGCTCACCGGCGAGGATGCGCTGGCTTTCGATGCCTTGAGCCGCGGCTGCGACGGCGCGATCCTCGCCTCGGCACATCTGGAGACCGATGCGTTCGCCGCGATGATGCATCGGCTGCAGGCCGGCGACCGGCTCGGCGGCGCGACCGAATGGCAACGGCTCGCCGACCTGCCGAAGCTGCTGTTCGCCGAGCCGTCCCCGGCGCCGGTGAAATATGCGCTGTGGCGGCGCGGGCTGATCGACAGCCCGGAGGTGCGGCTGCCGATGACACCGGTGTCGCCCGCGCTCGCTACCGCCCTCGATGCGCGGCTCCTGCCCGGCCGATCCGCGGCTTAGGCGGTCCGATGCGGCCCGGCCGAAGCCCTTGACGGGCGCGACCGGGACCGCCTTATGGAGCCGGCGAAAGCTGCCCGGTTGCGGCCCGAATCCGCTAGTATAGGGATCAGCTTCCGTTTTTCCGGTGGCGATTGCGCAAGATCCGCATGTCCGACAAGCCGAGATCCTTCTTTGGCGTCTTTACCGAGCGCGGCCCGCTAGGCGCGCTCGCGGTCGCCGGCGTGCTGCTGTTCGGCATCGTCGGGCCGGCATCGGCGCAGTTCTTCGATTTCGGCGGCCCCCCGCCCGCCCGCCAGCAACGTGGCGGCGGTGGTGGTGGCGGATTCGGCTGGTTCGGCAACGACGTGTTCCAGCCGTTCCATCAGAACCAGCCGCAGCGCCGCGCAGCCCCCCGCGAGGACTATTCCAAGGCGCCCGCGCCTGAGAAGCGCGAGACGATCCCGGATCGGACCGTGCTGGTACTCGGCGACTCGATGGCCGACTGGCTCGGCTACGGCCTGGAGCAGGCTTACGCCGAGCAGCCCGAAATGGGCGTGGTTCGCAAGTTCAAGACCATCTCGGGCCTGCTCCGCTACGCGCCGAAGGGTGAGCCGTCGGATTGGGTCGCAGCCGCCAAAGAGGTGATCGCCCAGGAGAACCCGGACGCGATCGTGGTGATGCTCGGCCTGTCGGACCGCATTGCGATCCGCGAGCAGGCGACGCCCGAGAAGGACAAGAAGAAGGACGACAAGGCCGCCGCCAAGCCCGGCGAAGAGGCCAAGCCGGACGCTAAGACCGACAACAAGACAGACAACAAAACCGACGCGAAGCCTGACGGCAAAACCGACGCCAAGCCGGACGAGAAGGCCGCCGACAACGCCGCTGCAGACGACGACGAGGATGACGACGACTCGCTGCGGATCATGAACGAAAAGGGCAAGCGCGCCGCAGGCGGCGTCGCCCAGTTTCGCGAAGATCGCTGGTCGGAGCTTTACGCCAAGAAGATCGAGGACCTGATCAACGTCCTCAAAGCCAAGAACGTCCCGATCCTGTGGGTCGGCCTGCCCGCGGTGCGCGGCACCAAGGCGACCTCGGACATGCAGTTCCTCAACGCGCTGTATCGTGACGGCGCCGCTAAGGCCGGCATCACCTATGTCGATGTCTGGGACGGCTTCGTCGACGAAGGCGGCCGCTACGTGTTGCAGGGCCCGGACTTCGAAGGCCAGATCCGCCGGCTGCGCTCGTATGACGGCGTGTATTTCACCAAGGCAGGCGCCCGCAAGCTGGCGCATTACGCCGAGCGCGAGATCGCCCGCCTGCTGGCAGCGCGCAGCGGCCCGATTGCCCTGCCGACCGAACCGGCCGCGCCCGACACGGCCGCCAAGCCGCCGGCAGGTCCCGCGCCGCGCCCGGCTGCCGGCCCGATCCTGCCGCTGGTTGCTTCTTCAGTGTCGACCGACCGCCTGCTCGGCGGGCCGGGCACCGCGCCGGCGCCGGTCGATGCGCTGGTCTCCCGCACGCTGGTGAAGGGCGAGCCGCTGTCGGCGCCCGCCGGCCGCGCCGACGACGACGTCTGGCCGCGCCGGGAAGTGTCGATCGAAAAGGCCCAGGAGCCTCCGCCGCCGAAGGAGCAGCCGAAGCCGGAGACCCCGGTGGCAAGCGCCAAGCCCAGCGGCGGCGCGCCGAGCGCTTCGGCGGGAGCGCAGCCGCAGCAGCAACAACAGCAGCGCCGTGTCGCCCGCTCCGCGCCGCCGCCCCCGCCGCCGACCGCATCTGGTTTCTTCGGCTTTGGCGGCCCGCCGCAGCAGCAAGGCCGCCGCGCCCCGCCGCCGAGCGCGTCGGGCTTCTTCTCGATCTTCCGCTGACGGCAGGCGTCGAGATACGCGGGACCATGCCGCGTATCTCACCACAATGACCGCAACGCGGCTGACGCGCCGTTACAAAATCAGCCCGCCGTCGACCACCAGCGTCTGGCCGAGCACATAGGCCGACAGCGGAGACGCCAGAAACAGCGCAGCGCCGGCCATGTCTTCGGGCGTGCCGAGGCGCTTCATCGGAATGCCTTCGATCGCGCCGGCGAGCCGCTTCGGATTGTCGGTGGTGACCTTGGTCATCTTGGTATCGACCAGGCCCGGCGCGATGCCGTTGACGCGAATGCCGTCCTCGGCCCAGGCCTGCGCCAGCGTCCGGGTCAGCCCGTAAGCGCCGGTCTTCGACGCGTTGTAAGCCGGGTTGCCCTTGGTGGCGTGGAACGCCGCAGTCGACGACACGATGATCAGCTTGCCGGACGCCGCTTTGAGCTGCGGATGGAATTTCGCCGCGCAGGCCATCAGGCTCATCAGGTTGACTTCCATCACGTGGCGGAAGCCATCCATCTCGAACTCACCGCGGCGATAGATCACCGCACCCTGTGCCAGCACCAGAATGTCGAGCCGCTCGATCGGCGGCGCGAACGCGTCGACCGCCTGCGCCTTGCCGACGTCGAGCTGCACGTAGGTCAGTCCGTCGAAATGGCTGCCGTCTTCAGCCGAGTAGTCCGACGGCGCCGCGCGCGTGCCGGTGACGCAGACCTTGGCGCCGCGGGTGCGAAACGCCTGCGCGATGCCGTTGCCGATGCCGCTCGAACCGCCGACCACCAGCACCTGCTGGCCACTGAAATCGAGATCGTTCACGCGCGTCCTCCTGTTTGTTGTTGTTCGTCGTCTGCGCGACGTTTGACCTGTGTGTCGATCGATGCCAGCCTTGTCAATCGGAAGGCACGCGCGCCGCGCGCCCGCACATTCCGCAACAAGAAACAACCGGAGGAAACCGATGTCGTACAAGCCGCTCAGCCGTTCCGTCAAAGGCCTGCGCGTTCTCGTCACAGGCGCCGCAAGCGGCATGGGCCGCGCCACCGCGCACGTGTTCGCCGACGAAGGCGCACGCGTCGCCGTCACTGATGTCACCCTCGCCGGCGCGCAGCCGGTCGCCGACGCCATCAAGGCGCGCGGCGGCGATGCGACCGCGTTTGCGCTCGATGTCGGCGACGCGCAGGCGATCAAGAGCGGCGTCGAGCACATCGCGCAATCACTCGGCGGGCTCGACATCGTCATCAACAATGCCGGCATCTCGGCGGCGCTGCCGATCGACGATGCGGGCTACGATGCGGTGTGGGAGCGCGCGCTCAATATTCTGCTTACCGCGCATCCGCGCGTGATCCGCGCCGCGCTGCCGTATTTGCGCAAGTCGCAATCACCGCGCATCGTCAACATCGCCTCCACCGAAGCCCTCGGCGCCACCGCAACTCACAGCCCATACTCGGCGGCGAAAGCCGGCGTCACCGGACTGACGCGCTCGCTCGCAGTGGAGCTTGGCCCCGAAGGCATCACCGTGAACTGCATCTGCCCCGGCCCGATCACCACCGGCATGACCGACCGCATCAGCGCCGACCACAAACAGAAATACGCCCGCCGCCGCACCGCTTTGCACCGCTACGGCGACCCGGAAGAAGTCGCCCACATGACGCTCAGCCTGTGCCTGCCCGCCGCATCGTTCATCACCGGCGCGGTGATCCCGGTCGACGGTGGGCTGATGGCCAGGAATGCGTGAGATCACTTGGGCAGGAAACGCTGGGGGCGATTAGCCGTCGCCGCGCCGCTGTCTCCCTGCACCGTCGTTCCGGGGCGCTCGCAACGCGAGCGAACCCGGAACCCCGAGCTGATAGCAAAGAGAGATTCCGGGTTCGCGACCTAGCGGTCGCGCCCCGGAATGACTCGGGGTGGGATGAGATCACAACTCGACGTCAACGCCAGACGTCACCCATCACCCGCCACGCTCTCCCGCTCCTTCATGGATGGAGTGACCAGTTCGCGGCACGTGAGGTCGAATGGCCGGAGTCGCCAGCGCATCGAGCACGGTCTGCATCACGCCGTCGAAGTAACGATCGATGTCGGAATCCCAAAAATGCAGCACACGGAAGCCTTGACGGCGCAGGACAACACCGCGCTGCCGATCAGCGGTGAAATACGCCGGCATGGCGTGCTGATCGCCATCGGCTTCGATGATCAACCTGGCGGATAAGCAGACGAAGTCGACCACATAGCAACCGATCGGCGCCTTCCGCCGGAAGTGATAGCCGCGCGGCTTGAGCCCGCGCAGCCCAGCCCACAGCCGCGTTTCCTGCGGCGTGAGACGCTTGCGAAGTCCACGTGCGGTGGCACTGGCCACGGCTGATCCTCTCGCTCGGCTGCAAGAGAGTTGATCCGCGCAGCTGGTTCGTCAACCAGGACGGGTAGTAGGCGAGTAAGATTCGCGTTTTTGTAGGCAGGCCGCGAGCCCGGCCGGCCGGCTACCCGCTTCGTGAAGCCGGAGCATGGAGGCAGAAGCTGCGGCTGGGCGGCAGCTCGTTGCAACCACCACCGTCATTGCCGGGCTTGACCCGGCAATCCATCAATCTTCGCGTACGTAATGTTGATCGCGCGCTAATGCGCGCGATGGATGCGCGGGTCGAGCCCGCGCATGACGCTGGGGCGTGTAGCTGTCGCCTTGCGCCGCTTACCGCGGCAGCGTCGTGCTACCCATCAAAAACCGGTCGATCGCCTGGGCACAGAGGCGGCCTTCGCGGATCGCCCAGACCACCAGCGACTGGCCGCGGCGCATGTCGCCGGCGGCGAACACCTTGTCGACCGAGGTGGTGAAGTGCGACAGGTCGGCGGCGACGTTGCCGCGCGGGTCGAGCGCGACGCCGAGCTGGGTCAGCAGGCCTTCCTTGACCGGCGAGACAAAGCCCATCGCCAGCAGCACGAGGTCGGCTTCGAGCACGAATTCGGTGCCGGGGATCGGCTGAAACTTGGCGTCGACGCGGACGCAGTTCAGCTTCTTGACGACGCCGCCCTCACCTTCGAACGACTGGGTCATCACGGCGAATTCGCGCGCGGCGCCTTCGGCCTGGCTCGATGAGGTCCGCATCTTCATCGGCCAGTTCGGCCAGGTCAGCGCCTTGTTCTCACGCTCCGGCGGCGCCGGCATGATTTCGATCTGGGTCACCGACTTGGCGCCCTGACGGATCGAGGTGCCGATGCAGTCCGAACCGGTGTCACCGCCGCCGATCACCACCACATTCTTGCCGGCGGCGAGAATGTCGGTGCCGTTCACGGCTTCGCCCGAGACGCGGCGGTTCTGCTGGGTGAGGAAGTCCATCGCGAAATGGATGCCGCTGAGCTCACGGCCCGGGATCGGCAGATCGCGCGGCGCTTCGGCACCGCCGGTCAGCGCGACGGCATCGTACTGCTTGAGCAGCTCAGCCGGATCGACTGCGCCCGGAGCGCTGCCGCCGACCGGCGCGCCGTAGTGGAAGGTGACGCCTTCGGCTTCCATCTGAGCGACGCGGCGGTCGATCAGAGTCTTCTCCATCTTGAAGTCCGGGATGCCGTAGCGGAGCAGGCCGCCGGCCTTGGCGAACTTCTCATAGACGTGGACATCGTGGCCGGCGCGCGCCAGCTGCTGGGCGCAGGCGAGGCCCGCCGGGCCGGCGCCGACGATCGCGACGCTCTGGCCGGTCTTGACCGCGGCAATCTCCGGCTTGACCCAGCCGTTGTCGAACGCGGTGTCGACGATCGCGCATTCGATCGTCTTGATGGTGACCGGGTTGTCGTCGATGTTCAGCGTGCACGACGCTTCGCACGGGGCCGGGCAGATCCGGCCGGTGAACTCCGGGAAGTTATTGGTCGAGTGCAGGGTGCGCGCGGCTTCCTGCCAATAGCCGTTGTAAACCAGGTCGTTCCAGTCGGGGATCTGGTTGTTGACCGGGCAACCCGTCGCGCCCGGCTGGGGCGAACCGGTGCCGTGGCAATACGGGATGCCGCAGTTCATGCAGCGGGCGGCCTGGTCGCGCAGGTCTTTCTCACTGAGCGGAACCACGAACTCGCTGTAGTTCTTCACCCGTTCGGCGACCGGCGCATAAGCGCGATCGTGCCGCTCGATTTCCAGAAATCCCGTGACCTTGCCCATTGCGTTTCACATTTACGGTAGGATGAAGGGGAAGAAGTACCAATAACCGAAGCCGATTACGGCACCCAAAACAACAGTCCAAAGTTCGAGCGTTCCGTTGATGATGTAAATCGCCGCCGGCACCGCGACAGCCACCGCCAGCGATATGAAGCGGTGGGTTGTCGCGAAAGAGGCTCTTCGCATCATCAGGTCGTTACGCCCCGATCGCGATTTTCGGCTCCTCGGCGGCGCGAGCTTTCATCTCGCGCAGCGCGCGGCGATACTCGACCGGCATCACCTTGCGGAATTTCGGCAAGTAGCTCTTCCAGTTCGCCAGGATGTCCTGGGCGCGCTTGGAGCCGGTGTACTTGGCGTGGCGCGAGATCAGCACGTGCAGCCGCTCGACGTCGGCGCCGAGCAGATCGGCGAACACGTCGACCTTGCCGTGCGCTTCGAGATCGCCGGCCTGATGGAACGCGCCGGCGTTGATCATCTCTTCCGACAGCACCGGTTCGAGCTCGACCATCGCCATGTTGCAGGTCTTGGCGAAGCTGCCGTCCTCGTCCAGCACGTAGGCGACGCCGCCCGACATGCCGGCCGCGAAGTTACGGCCGGTCTTGCCGAGCACCACCACGATGCCGCCGGTCATGTATTCGCAGCAATGATCGCCGGCGCCTTCGACCACCGCGACGGCGCCCGAGTTACGAACCGCGAAGCGTTCGCCGGCGATGCCATGGAAGTAGCACTCGCCTTCGATCGCGCCGTACATCACGGTGTTGCCGACGATGATCGACTCTTCCGGCACGATGCCGGAGATCGCCGGCGGCCGGACGATGATCTTGCCGCCCGACAGGCCTTTGCCGACGTAGTCGTTGCCTTCGCCTTCGAGATCGAAGGTGATGCCGCGCGCCAGCCAGGCGCCGAACGCCTGCCCCGCAGTGCCCTTGAGGTGCACCTGGATGGTGTCGGCCGGCAGTCCGGCGTGGCCGTAATGCTTGGCGACGGTGCCGGACAGCATCGCGCCGGCCGAGCGGTCGGTGTTGTTGATCTCGATCTCGAACTTCACCGGTGCGCCGCGGTCGATTGCCGGCTGCGACTTGGCGATCAGCTTGCGGTCGAGCACGCTGTCGAGATGATGATCCTGGCCTTCCGAATGGAAGATCGTCTGGCCCTTGTCCGCCTTCTGCTTGAAGAACAGCTTGGAGAAGTCGAGGCCCTTGGCCTTCCAATGCGCCACCAGAGCGGCCTGGTCGAGCATCTGCGACTGGCCGACCATTTCATTGAAGGTGCGGTAGCCGAGGCTCGCCATCAGTTCGCGGACTTCTTCGGCGACGAAGAAGAAGTAGTTGATGACGTGCTCGGGCTGGCCGGTGAAGCGCTTGCGCAGCACCGGGTCCTGGGTGGCGACGCCGACCGGGCAAGTGTTGAGGTGGCACTTGCGCATCATGATGCAGCCGGCCGCGATCAGCGGCGCGGTGGCGAAGCCGAACTCGTCGGCACCGAGCAGCGCGCCAATCACGACGTCACGGCCGGTACGGAAGCCGCCGTCGACCTGGACGGCGATGCGCGACCGCAGCCGCTCGCGCACCAGGGTCTGGTGAGTTTCGGCGAGGCCGATTTCCCACGGCGAGCCGGCGTGCTTGATCGAGGTCAGCGGCGAAGCACCGGTGCCGCCTTCGAAGCCCGAGATGGTGACGTGGTCGGCGCGCGCCTTGGCAACGCCCGCCGCGACGGTGCCGACGCCGATTTCCGACACCAGCTTCACCGAGATCGCGCTCGACGGATTGACGTTCTTCAGATCGTAGATCAGCTGCGCCAGATCTTCGATCGAGTAGATGTCGTGGTGCGGCGGCGGCGAGATCAGGCCGACGCCGGGGGTCGAGTGGCGCACCGCCGCGATGGTGGCGTCGACCTTGTGGCCGGGCAACTGACCGCCTTCGCCGGGCTTGGCACCCTGCGCCATCTTAATTTGGATCATGTCCGAATTGGCGAGGTATTCGGTCGTGACACCGAACCGGCCCGAGGCGACCTGCTTGATCGCCGAGCGCATCGAGTCGCCATTCGCCATCGGCTTGAAGCGATCCGGCTCCTCGCCGCCCTCACCGGTGTTCGACTTGCCGCCGATCCGGTTCATGGCGATCGCCAGCGTGGTGTGCGCCTCGCGCGAGATCGAGCCGAAGCTCATCGCGCCGGTCGAGAACCGCTTGACGATCTCGGCGGCCGACTCGACTTCGGCGAGCGGCACCGGCTTGCGGCCTTCGGCCTCGGCGCCCTTGATCTCGAACAGGCCGCGCAGCGTCAGCAGCCGCTCCTGCTGCTCGTTGAGCAGCTTGGCGAACGCGCGGTAGCGCTCCTGCGAGTTGCCGCGCACCGCGTGCTGTAGGGTCGCAACCGAGTCCGCGGTCCAGGCGTGGTCTTCGCCGCGGGTGCGGAAAGCGTATTCGCCGCCGACGTCGAGCGCGGTCTTGTACACCAGCGCGTCGCCGAACGCGTCGCGATGCCGGCGCACGGTCTCTTCGGCGATTTCGGCCAGGCCGACGCCTTCGATCTGCGAGTGAGTGCCGGCGAAGTACTTGGCGATGAAGTCGTGACGCAGGCCGACGGCGTCGAAGATCTGGGCGCCGCAATACGACTGATAGGTCGAAATGCCCATCTTCGACATGACCTTGAGTAGGCCCTTGCCGATCGACTTGATGTAGCGCTTGACGATTTCCTTGTCTTCGAGCTTGGCCGGCAGCCGGTCCTTCAGCGCGATGATGGTCTCGAACGCCAGATACGGGTTGATCGCTTCGGCGCCGAAACCGGCCAGGCAGGCGAAGTGATGCACTTCGCGCGGCTCGCCCGACTCGATCACCAGGCCGACCGAGGTGCGCAGACCGACGCGGATCAGGTGATGATGCACCGAGGCGCAGGCCAGCAGCGCCGGGATCGGAATCCGATCGGCACCGGCGGCGCGGTCGCTGAGGATGATGATGTTGACGCCGTCACGCACCGCAGATTCGGCGCGGCCGTTGAGGTCGTCGAGCACCTGCTCCATGCCGGCAGCGCCGAGCGCGGAGTGGAAAGTGGTGTCGAGCGTGCGCGACTTGAAGTGCGGATCGCCGATCTCGGAGATCGAACGGATCTTCTCGAGGTCGCCGTCGGTCAGGATCGGCTGACGCACTTCCAGACGCTTGGTGCCGGCGAGACCTTCGGTGTCGAACAGGTTCGGCCGCGGGCCGATGATCGACACCAGGCTCATCACCAGCTCCTCGCGGATCGGATCGATCGGCGGGTTGGTGACCTGGGCGAAGTTCTGCTTGAAGTAGGTGTAGAGCAGCTTCGGCTTGTCCGAGAGCGCCGACAGCGGAGTGTCGTTGCCCATCGAGCCGTTGGCTTCTTCGCCGGTCGACGCCATCGGCGTCAGCAGGATCGAGATGTCTTCCTGGGTGTAGCCGAACGCCTGCTGCCGATCGAGCAGCGGCAGGTTGGAGCGCTGGCCCTTGACCGGCGCGTCCTTCAGCTCTTCCAGCACGATCTGGGTGCGATGCAGCCAGTCGGCATAGGGCTGGCTGGCGGCGAGCTGCGCCTTGATCTCTTCGTCCGGGATCAGGCGGCCCTGCTCGAGGTCGACCAGCAGCATCTTGCCGGGCTGCAGCCGCCACTTGGTGACGATCTGGTCCTCCGGAATCTTCAGCACGCCCATTTCGGACGCCATCACGATGCGGTCGTCCTTGGTGACGAGATAGCGCGCCGGGCGCAGACCGTTACGGTCGAGCGTCGCGCCGATCTGGCGGCCGTCGGTGAAGGCGAGCGCGGCCGGACCGTCCCACGGCTCCATCAGAGCGGCGTGGTACTCGTAGAAAGCGCGGCGCTTCTCGTCCATCAGCGGGTTGCCGGCCCACGCTTCCGGAATCATCATCATCACGGCATGCGTCAACGAGTAGCCGCCGCGCACCAGGAATTCGAGCGCGTTGTCGAAGCAGGCGGTGTCGCTCTGGCCTTCGTAAGAGATCGGCCATAGCCGGCTGATGTCTTCGCCGTACAACTCCGAATGCACCGACGCCTGACGCGCCGCCATCCAGTTGACGTTGCCGCGCAGGGTGTTGATCTCGCCGTTGTGCGCGACCATGCGGTACGGATGCGCCAGCGACCAGGTCGGGAAGGTGTTGGTCGAGAACCGCTGATGCACCAGCGCCAGCGCGCTGGCGAAATCGTCTTCGTGCAGATCCGGATAGTACTTGCCGAGCTGGTCGGCCAGGAACATGCCCTTGTAGATCACGGTGCGGCACGACAGCGACACCGGATAGTAGCCGGCGAGCGCGCGCTCGCGACGCTGATAGATCGCGTTCGAGATCGACTTGCGCAGGATGTAGAGCTTGCGCTCGAAATCGTCTTCGGAGGTGATCGCGGTGCCGCGACCGATGAACACCTGCATGTTGGCAGGCTCGGTCGGCTTCACGGTCTCGCCGAGCGAGGAGTTGTCGGTCGGCACGTCGCGCCAGCCGAGGAAGGTCAGGCCTTCGGCCTTGATGCGATCCTCGATGATGCTCTTGATCACCTTCCGCCACGAGGTCTCGCGCGGCATGAACAGCGCGCCGACGGCGTATTCGCCCGGCGCCGGCAGCGAGAAGCCGAGCTCGGTGGCCTTGCGGCTGAAGAAGGCGTGCGGGATCTGCACCAGGATGCCGGCGCCGTCACCGGCGCGCGGATCGGCGCCGACGGCGCCGCGATGCTCGAGGTTGCACAGGATGCGCAGCGCGTCGCAGACGATCTGATGCGACTTGACGCCCTTGATGTTGGCGATGAAGCCGACGCCGCAGGCGTCCTTTTCGCGCGACAGGTCGTACAGACCTTCGGCCGGCGGACGCCAAGTGTGCTCAGGACCGGTGGTTTTGACAGCCGAGTCCGCCGTCAGCGCATTGGCAACCATAATTTCGCGCTCGCACTCAGACCCGCTCATCTTCGTCCTCTTCATCCCGGGAGGGGATACACTATCCAGCATCGGCGCACTTCGAACGCTCGCGGCACCCTCCGGGCCACCGCTCGCGCTCTGCGAGCCACGATTTGCGTATTCAGACCCCGGTGTCCATATCGCCCAACGGACAATCAGGTGCCGCGCGCGACGTCAATCGCCTCGCGTGACGCTGCAAACCCCGTGCCGGGCTACCACCGTAAATGAGACAGCGATGCTGTCCTAGCACGACTTTGCCAAATTTTTGTCTAGCACACAAGCGCGCCCACGTCCCCCATTCGATGGTGGGCCGGGCGTTTCTGCATTGGTTTTGCAGCAGCGACGCGATCGCGGCTGCCGCGGATTCACGCCAAATGCGCCGCGTTTGGGCCAAGCCCAGGCCAAATTCCCCCGCGAGGCTCCCGCCCCGCACCAGAATGGGACGGGCGCTGCAGGGAGCATGAAGCTATGAAATTCAAGGGGTGGGTAATGTCGGCGGGTCTTGCCGCGACCGCCGCGACCACGGCAATGGCCGATCCGCTGCCGGCCGGCGGCGCCGCGCGGCCGCCCGTCACTAAGGTGTCGGACCTTAAGGGCTCGTATGCGGCGATGCCGCCGCCGCCCCGGCGCGATCTGCGCCGCGCGGCCCCGCTGGCCGAGGTGCTGGAGGTGCTGTCACCGGATGAAGTCACCCGCGCGGCCCGCGCCGAGGGCTTTTCTCCGCTCGGCTATCCGCGCCAGCGCGGCGCGGTCTACACCATGGCGGCGATCAATCCGGACGGTGACGATGGTCGCCTGGTGATCGACGCCCGCACCGGCCGTCTGGTCCGCTTCATGCCGGCCTGGCAGATGGGCGACCGCATGGAAGAGGTGACGGTCGCCAGCTACGGCCGGATTCAGGGACTGCCCCGGTTCGTCGAGACCAATCCGCCGCGGCCGCCGAAGCCGGTCGCCCGCGTCGCCAACCGCAATGCCGCCACACCGATCCCGCGGCCGGCGCCGCAGCACCCGGCCGGCGACAAAGCCGCCAAGGCCGCAGGCGACGCCGCCGCCAAGGACGGCTCCAAGCCGATGCTCGATCAGGCCAGGCAGGACGCCGGCAAGGACACCAAACAGGACACCGCAGCGGTGCAAAGCCCGGCCAGCGCGGTGCCGTCGGCTGCAGGCCCCTCGCCGGTGCGAGCCAGGCCCTCCTCCTCGACGACGATCCGTCCGACCGAAGCAATGCCGCCGGTGCAGGGGCTGGAGTAGCCGCTCGGTCGGCTTTTCAGACGACCTGTGCCCTTCGCGACGGACCGCGATGGCTCCGAAAGCAAAGCGCCCCGGTTGCCCGGGGCGCCTGCTTGGCTAGGGGTCTATGCAGCGAAAGAAAGTTCGCAAGCCGGCGGCGCGTTACGCGGCCGCCTTCTCGCTGTTGTCGGTGACCACTTGCGGGCCGGCCTGCGCATTGATGCTGATCGGAATGCTGCGCGGCTTTTTCGCCTCGGGAATCTCGCGCACGAGGTCGACGTGCAGCAGACCGTTTTCGAGGCTGGCGTTCTTTACCGTGACGTAGTCGGCGAGCTGGAAGGCCCGCTCGAAGGCGCGCGCGGCGATGCCGCGATATAGCACTTCGGCCTTGCCGGCCTCTTCACCGGTCTTCTCGCCCTTGATGGTCAGCGTGTTCTCCTTGCTGACGATCGACAGCTCGGACGGAGAGAACCCGGCGACCGCAACGGTGATGCGATACGCATTCTCGCCGGTGCGCTCGATGTTATAGGGCGGATAGCCGGGCGCGGCCGCATCCGCAGAGGTCTGGTCGAGCAGATTGAACAGCCGGTCGAAGCCGATGGTCGAACGATAGAACGGGGTGAGATCGAAGCTACGCATGGTCAAAGTCCTCCTAGAAGCGACTATGTGATGACCCGCCCGCCATCGGGCCGGGCCTTGTCCGTGCAGCCGGAGAAGTCAGTTCCTGACCCCTTGGTGTGGCCTGCACGGAAATGATATGGGAGGGGCGTTTCGGGGTTCAAGAGGGGGCCCGAAGCAGTTCGCGCCCGCCGCTTTCATCCCGATTTTCCAGGCATTTGCTCCCCTCCGGACCCGGTCCATGACGCTCGTCTCGACTCCTGCCAATCCGGTGCCCGAAGACGCCGTCTCCGGTTTCATCAAGACGCCCGACGGCGTGCCGCTGCGGTTTGCGCGGTGGGAGCCGGCGGGGCACCGCAAAGGCACCGTGTGCGTCTTCACCGGACGTACCGAGCAGATCGAGAAGTACTTCGAGACGGTGCGCGATCTGCGTGATCGCGGCTTTGCGGTCGCGGCGCTCGACTGGCGCGGCCAGGGCCACTCGGAACGCCGCTTACGCGACTATCGCAAGGGCTATGTGCGCAACTTCGCCGACTTCGAGGTCGACGTCGAAACCTTCGTCCGCGAAGTGGTGCTGCCGGACTGCCCGCCGCCGCATTTCGCGCTGGCGCATTCGATGGGCGGAGCGGTGATGCTGCGCATCGCCCGTTCCGGCAAACGCTGGTTCGACCGCATGGTGCTGTCGGCCCCGATGATCGACCTCGCCGGCAACACCACCGCGCTGCCGATCAGGCTGCTGCTGCGGGCGATGCGGCTGGCCGGCCAGGGCGGTCGTTACGTGCCAGGCGGCAACGACGTGCTCGCCAACACCGAGCCGTTCGTCGGCAACAAGCTGACCTCGGATCCGGTGCGCTACGCCCGAAACGCAGCGATCATCGCCGAAGACCCGACCCTCGGCCTCGCCTCGCCGACCGTTGCGTGGGCCGACACTGCCTTCCGCGCCATGCACGCCTTCAAGGCGACCAACTATCCGTCGCAGATCCGGCAGCCGATCCTGATGATCGCGGCCGGCATGGACGGCGTGGTGTCGACGCCGGCGATCGAAGAG
The DNA here is from genome assembly GCF_010907025.1 of Rhodopseudomonas sp. BR0G17. Taxonomy (NCBI): domain Bacteria; kingdom Pseudomonadati; phylum Pseudomonadota; class Alphaproteobacteria; order Hyphomicrobiales; family Nitrobacteraceae; genus Rhodopseudomonas; species Rhodopseudomonas sp. BR0G17. The sequence goes on from NZ_QUML01000041.1 coordinate 35,785, forward strand.
TTCGCTTATCATTTGCGGGCCGGTTCGCATCTGGTGATCCCCGGCGCCAAGCACGAAATCCTCCAGGAGCAGGATCGCTACCGCCAGCAATTCTGGGCGGCGTTCGATGCTTTCGTACCGGGGACGCCGCTTTTCTGATGTGACATTCTGTCTCCGGCGAGGCTTCGCGCCGCGTTTCGGAACTTCACACATCCGCCTTGGTTGCAGGCTGCAAGACCGTACGGTTTCGCCCTTCCGTCCCTCTCGAAAGATTTCCAGATCATGAAAATCCGTAAAGCCGTCTTCCCGGTCGCCGGCCTCGGCACCCGCGTTCTCCCCGCCACCAAGGCGATGCCGAAGGAGATGCTGACCATCGTCGACAAGCCGCTGATCCAGTACGTCGTCGACGAAGCGCGGGAAGCCGGGATCGAGCACTTCGTGTTCGTCACCGGGCGCAACAAGGGCATGATCGAGGATCACTTCGACCGCCAGTTCGAACTCGATGTGACGCTGGAGAAGCGAAACAAGAAGAACGAGATGGAAATCCTGGCGCGCGACCAGCCGGAAGCGGGCGCGATGAGCTTCACCCGCCAGCAGGCCCCGCACGGGCTCGGCCACGCGGTGTGGTGCGCTCGCGACATCGTCGGCAACGAGCCGTTCGCGGTGGTGCTGCCGGACGAACTGGTGCTCAACACCCCGGGCTGCCTGAAGCAGATGATCCAGGCCGCCGAGAAGCTCGGCGACAAGGCGAACGTCATCGCGGTGGAAGAAGTGCCGGCCGACCGCACCCATCAGTACGGCATCTGCGGCGTCGGCAAGCGCACCGGAAAGGTGTTCGAGGTCGACGGCATGGTCGAGAAGCCGGCGCCCGGCACCGCGCCGTCGAACCTGTCGATCACCGGGCGCTACATCCTGCAGCCTGAGATCTTCAAGATCCTGGCGACGCAGGAGCGCGGCGCAGGCGGCGAAATCCAGCTCACCGACGCGATGATCGGGCTGTCTAAGACGCAGAAATTCTACGGCGTGGAGTTCGAAGGCGAGCGCCACGACTGCGGTTCGAAGGCCGGCTTCCTGCGCGCCAACATCGCATTCGCGATGCAGCGCGACGACCTGCGCGCCGGCCTGATCGAAGACATGAAGCGTTATCTGGACAAGTAATCGCGCGGCACCGAAGCGCCGGAGAGGTTACGCCACCAGCGTGACCTCGCCGCGCACGGCGACGACGCAGCGATTGCGGCCGAGCTCCTTGGCCGCATACAGCGCACGATCGGCGGCTTCGACCAGATCGTGCCATTGATGCGCAGCCATCGGCGTGGTGCTGGCGACGCCGATCGACACGGTGACGCCACCCTCGATATCCGACCATTCCTCGACCTTGCGCCGGATGGTCTCGGCGATGGCTTCGGCGGCCGGCGCGGTCAGCCCCGGCAGCAGCACGGCAAACTCTTCGCCGCCGAACCGGGCAACGCAGTCGCCGGCGCGGTGCACGGTGTCGGCGATACACACCGCGATCCCGACCAACATCTGGTCGCCGGCCTGATGGCCGAAGCTGTCGTTGTAAGCCTTGAAGTGATCGGCATCGATCATCAGCAGCGCGATCGGCGTGTTCTGCCGGATGGCGCGGCGCCACTCGGTGTCGATCGCGGCGTCGAATTTGCGCCGGTTGGTCAGCCCGGTCAGCGGATCGGTGGTGGCCAGCTCCTCGAGCCGGCGCTCGGCCGCGGCGCGGCGCTCGATCTCGCGGATGAAGAACACCGTGACGGCAGCGACGAAGCCGGCCAGCACCAGCAGCACGATGCCGATCCAGATCGCCTCCTTGCGCCACATCGCATAGATGTCGTTCCACGACTTCGCGACCAGCACCACCAGCGGCTTGGTGCTGTCGCTCCAGACGAACATCCGCTGGACGCCGTCCAGCGTACCGGTGCCGGCGAACCAGCCGTTGCGACGACTGAACATCTTCTGCACGCCCGAAGTGAACAGCATGTTCTTGCCGATCAGTTCCGGCTCGAACGGGGTGCGGACGATCAGGGTGCCGTCGTGCGCGATCACCGCGATCATGTCCTGCGGGCGCAGCCGCAGCCGCTTGAACAGGTCCTGGAAGTAACCGAACTTGATCGAGCCGGCGACGACGCCGAGAAACGTGCCGTCGGAGCCGGTGACACGTCGGCTGAGGATCACCGAGTAGTGGCCATCGACCTGCTGCGGCTTGCTGATGTACAGCCCGGCATATGGCTCGTCGCGCTGCACCGTGAAGAACGGCTCGTTCGCGCGGTTCTCCTTCGGCGGATTGGTGAGGGCGGAGTCGCGGGTGAGGTTGCCGTGCTCGTCATAGACCCGGATCGCGCCGAAATGCGGACCGGTGACCGGATGATCGAACAGGATCAACCGCGCCAGGCGGGCGTCGACCTGGCTGAGTTCGGGTAGCACCAGATTGGACGCGACCGCTCGCAGCGAGGCGTCGTACAGCTCGACATGCCGGTTGATGTCGGCGTCCATCGAGGCGGCGAGATTTTCGAGCGTCTGCCGCGCCAGCTCTTCGGCGCCGCGCCGCATGTCGAGCAGCACGCTGCCGCACACAGCGGAAAAACCCAGCACGGTGATCAGCGAAAACATCACCATCACCCGCGCCGACATCCGGCGCCGACGGTGGAGCTCCTTGCTGATCCTGTCGAACAGAGCGTGCGTGTCCATCATCTCAGGTTCCACGCAATGTCTTGCAGAGCGCTTAAGTTGCGCTATTGACGTAATGCGGGGTTAACACGCTGTTTCACCGCATAACGCCGGACTCGGCCGGAGAACGCACTTAGCGTCCTCCAAACGACCATCCGCCCGCTCCCTTCGACCAACCACGGCGCCCGATGAAATCCTACGAACCCCTACGAGAGTATCTGGCGCAGCAGACCGCCCCGGAGCTGGTGCTCAGCATCGACGTCATCGAGGAGATGCTCGGCTTCGACCTGCCGCGCGCGGCGCAGCGGGCGGCGTGGTGGGATTCGACCTATGCGCCGGACGAGAAGATGCCGCAGCGCGAAGCCTGCCTCGCCGCCGGCTACATCGCCACCCGCCTGCCGGATGGCTCCGGTGTGCGCTTCCGGCGGATCAAGGCCGAACGGTCGCGCTGGCGAAGCTGACGAGTTCCGCGGCGGGCGCGGCGGCGCGCGCGTCCGGCATTGACAGATTGCCGCACCCCGCGTCCTGATGCGTGACACGCGTCGCAGCCCGCCTGGGCCTGCGAGCCGCGAACGTCATGAGGAAACGCCGATGCGCAGAGTTGTCGCCGCCCTGTTTGCCGTCCTGCTGACCGCCGTGCCGGCGGCTGCGCAGACGTCGCTGAAGATCATGGTGGGCGGCATCGACAAGCAGATCTATCTGCCGGCCAAACTCGCCGCTCAGCTCGGCTTCTTTAAGGAGGAAGGGCTCGACGTCGAGCTATTCAACTCGACCTCGGGCTCGCAGGCCGCCACCGCGCTGTTGGCGCGCGAAGTCCAAGGCGTCGTCGGATTTTACGATCACACCATCGACCTGCAGGCCAAGGGCAAGTTCATCACCGACGTGGTGCAGTTCTCGGTCGCGCCCGGCGAGGTCGTGCTGGTGAAGGCGGCCGAGGCCGACAAGCTGAAACAGCCGGCGAATTGGAAAGGCCTGGCGCTCGGCGTCACCGGCCTCGGCTCGGCGACCGACTTTCTCACCCGCGCGCTCGCCGCCAAGGCTGGCCTGAAGATGCAGGACTACACGCTGGTGCCGGTCGGGGCCGGCGACACCTTCCTGGCGGCGATGCAGCAGGGCAAAATCAGCTCCGGCATGACCACCGAGCCGACCGTGCAGCGCGCGCTGAGTTCCGGCACCGCCAAGATCGGGATCGACCTGCGCTCGCCGGAGGAGACCCGCAAGGTGCTCGGCGGTGACTACCCGGCCGCTTGCCTGTACATGGACCGCGGCTGGATGGAGGCCAACAAGCCCACCGTGCAGAAGGTGGTGAACGCCTTCGTCAAGACGCTGAAATGGATCCAGGCGCATTCGGCTGAAGAGATCGCCGACAAGATGCCAAAGGATTACTACGCCGGCGACCGCGCGCTCTACGTCCAGGGCCTGCAGGACGGCAAGGTGCAGTACTCGCCCGACGGCGTGATGCCGAGCGGCGCGCCTGAGTCGGTCGCTATGATCCTGGCGAGCTTCTCGCCGAACCTGCAGGGCAAGACCGTCGATCTGTCGAAGACCTACACCACGGAATTCGTGGCGAAGGCGAATGCTGGGCAGTGAGGGCGGCGATGCCTGTCGATCGGGCCAATGCACACGAGCATGGAGTGACGCGACGCGTCTTCACCCCTCCCCCTTGCGGGAGAGGGGTGGGGGTCCCCAGGCACTGTGCCCGCGTCGCCCTCACCCCACCCCTCTCCCGCAAGCGGGAGAGGGAGCGCGCCGTGCTCGCTGCTAACTCTCCACCCTCATGGGCGATCCTTTGATGCCGTCCTCCCCCTCCGCCGTTGAACTCCATCAGGTCGCCCGCCGCTTCGTCACGCCGTCGGGCGAGGTGCTGTCGGCGCTGGAGGATTTCGACCTGTCGATCGCGCCCGGTGAGTTCTGCGCCATCGTCGGGCCGACCGGCTGTGGCAAGTCGACGACGCTCGGATTGATCGCCGGACTGGCGAAGCCGCAGGCCGGCCGCGTCACATTGTTCGACGCGCCGGTCGATGGCGTCGATCGCCGCGTCGGCTTCGTGTTTCAGCAGGACGCGGTGTTTCCCTGGCGCAGCGTCCTGCACAACGTGATGGCCGGGCCGCTGTTTCGCGGCGTCGGCAAGGCGGACGCCGAGGCGCAAGCCCGCGACTGGATCGTCCGCGTTGGCTTGAAGGGTTTCGAGAACCATCATCCGCATCAACTGTCCGGCGGCATGCGCAAGCGCGTGGCGCTGGCGCAGACCTTCATCAACAATCCGCAGGTGCTGCTGATGGACGAGCCGTTTTCGGCGCTCGACGTCCAGACCCGCGAACTGATGCAGGAAGAACTGCTGCAGCGGTGGGCGCAGGCGCGCTCTGCGGTGCTGTTCGTCACTCACGACCTCGATGAAGCGATCCTGCTGGCCGACCGTGTCGCGGTACTGACGACGCGTCCGGCGCGGGTGAAGTCGGTGCACGCTATCGACCTGCCGCGCCCGCGCGACGTCGCCACGCTCCGCTACGACGAGCGCTTCATCGCCATCGCCCGCCGCATCAGCGACGACCTGCGCGAAGAAGTCCTGCGCGCGAGGGCGGGACATTGAGGAGGCATCGCGACATTCGGCATCGCCACAACTCGCAGCGTCCTCATCCTGAGGAGCGGCGTCTTCGCCGCGTCTCGAAGGATGAGAGCCGCGCAAACTCATGGTTCGAGACGGCGCTGACGCGCCTCCTCACCATGAGGGCCTCGCATGGGACCGGCGACGTGCGAGGAGCATGCTGATGGCTGATACGACAATCAGCAAGCCGGAGACGGACATTCGCGCCGAGCCGATGGCTGTCCGCATGCGGCGGCGGGCGCGGCTGGTGCTGGCGCTGCGGCTCGCGGTGCTGGTGGTGCTGATCGCCGGCTGGGAGTTGGGCGTGCGGTTCGGCGTGATCGATCCATTTTTCTTCGGCCAGCCGAGCGGCATCGTGCTCAAGCTGATCGACTGGATCCAGAACGGCACCTCGATCGGCCCGCTGTGGCAGCAGGTGTGGGTGACGATCTACGAGGCCAGCGCCGGCTTCCTGATCGGGGCGGTGCTCGGGGTGCTGTGCGGCATCGCGCTCGGCCGCAATCACCTGCTGTCGGACGTGTTTTCGATCTACATCAAAGTCGCCAACTCGATTCCGCGCGTGGTGCTCGGCTCGATCTTCATCGTCGCGCTCGGACTCGGCGCGGCGTCGAAGGTCGCGCTGGCGGTGGTGATGGTGTTCTTCGTGGTGTTCGCCAATGCGTTTCAGGGCGTGCGCGAAGCCGACAAGAACCTGATCGCCAATGCGCGGATTCTCGGCGCCAGCCCGTGGCAGGTGACGACCTCGGTGGTGATCCCTTCGGCGCTGTCGTGGATTCTCGCCAGTCTGCATGTCAGCTTCGGCTTCGCGCTGGTCGGCGCCATCGTCGGCGAATTCCTCGGCGCCCGCGAAGGCATGGGCCTGCTGATCGCCACCGCCCAGGGCTCGTTCGACTCCAACGGCGTGTTCGCCGCGATGATCGTCATCGCCGTGGTGGCGCTGGTCGCCGAAGGACTGCTGACCGCGCTGGAGAAGCGATTGCTGACGTGGCGGCCGGAGGCCTCGGCCCTCAACGATTAGCCGGCGACGACACCGGATCGCCAGCGGCATCGAACGACGGCCGGGCCAGCACTCGGCGCGCGATCGGTTTGAGCAACTGCGGCGCCAGGTAGATCGGAAACTGCGACAGCGCGAAATACAGCCAGGTCGCGCCCGGCAGTACGCCATCGGTCGCCGCCAGCATCAGTCCCATATTGCGCTGCGACACCATCAGGCCGAGCGCCAACGCGCGGCCGGCACCGATCTTGCGGAAGATCAGCATGGTGGCGACCAGGAGCACCAGGAACATCATAAAGGCGAACAACGTAAGCGCGATCATGAGCAGCGGCCGCGCGATGAAGTTCGACACCACATTGCCCATCACGGCCGCGACGAAGACGTACAGGATCAGAATATTGACGCCGTCTATCGGCTCCTTGTGGCGACGGATAGCATCCGCGCCCACCAGCTTGCGGATGATCGCAGCGACCAGCAGCGAGCCTCCGAGGATCGCCGACAGCTTCAGGCCGAGAGCCAGCGGCGACAGCGTCATCGCGGAGCCGACGAATAGGTAAGCAAACAGCGGCGCAGTGAACGGGATCAGCGCCGTGCTGGTCACCAGCGTGATCAGCACCAGGGTCGCATCCAGCCCCATCAGTGCCGCAAGTGCTGGCGAGGCCATCATCGGAGATGCGACCGCCTGCAGCATCAGCGCCAGAAACAGATCCGGCGAGCGTACATCCAGCCCGACCGCGAGACAGGCCAGGCCGGCAAGAGCCGGCACCGCCAAGGTGGTCCATGCGGTCGCCGCTAGCACGGTCCCAGGCTGCCGGAGATTGGCGCGCACCTGGGCGACGTCAACACGCATGAACGAGATACACAGCAGCGCAAAGATCGCTTCGGTGACGAATGGTCTTAAGATGTCGCCGAGCGGCGTCACCAGCAGTCCGAGGATCACC
>NZ_QUML01000042.1:0-40179 GCF_010907025.1 Rhodopseudomonas sp. BR0G17
GATGATGGTCGGCAGCGACGTGACGGCGCCGAAGCAATCCAGCCATTCGATCCGCGGCCCATTGCTGAGTGTCAACGGCCTGACGCTGCGTCCCGACGATCCACATGGCGTGACGCTGCGCGACCTCTCCCTCGAAGTCCGTAGCGGCGAGATCGTCGGCATCGCCGGAGTTGCCGGCAACGGTCAGGACGAGTTGTTCGCGGCGCTGTCCGGCGAGACGGGAATCGCGCAATCGGACGCGATCAAGATGGTCGGCGAGGCCGCCGGAAGCCTTTCGATCAACCAGCGGCGCCTGCGCGGCGCCGCTTTCGTGCCGGAACAGCGCCTCGGCCACGCAACGGTGCCGACCATGAGCCTGTCCGACAACGCGTTGCTGACCGGACATGCGACCGGGGGACTGACGAGGTTCGGCTTGGTCGACCGCGGCGCCGCGCTGGCGCTGGTCGATCAGGTCAGCGAGGCCTTCGACGTACGCAAAGCCAGCCGTGATCCGGAAGCAGCGCGGCTCTCCGGCGGCAATCTGCAGAAGTTCATCGTCGGTCGCGAGATCCTCCGGCAACCGCGCCTCTTGGTCGTCGATCAGCCGAGCTGGGGATTGGATGCCGGCGCGGCCAGTGCAATCCGCCAGGCGCTGCTCGATCTCGCGGCGCGCGGCGCGGCCGTGCTGGTGATCAGTCAGGACCTCGACGAGTTGATCGAGATCGCCGATCGCATCGCGGTGATGTTTCACGGCAGGCTGTCGCCGCCGCGTCCCGTCACCGAGATCGGCCGCGATCAATTGGGGCTGTTGATGGGTGGCAGCGGCTGGCCGACGGAGGTGCGCGATGTCGCTGGTGCTTGAGAGGCGCAGCGAACGATCGATGGCGATTGCGCTTCTGTCCCCGCTGCTCGCGGTCACGCTGACGCTGCTGACCCTGACAATCGTGTTCGTGGCGCTCGGCAAAAATCCGGCTGCGGCGCTGGCGGTGTACTTCATTACGCCGCTGACCGACGGCTACTCGCTGCAAGAGATCGCGGTGAAGGCCTCGCCGCTGATCATGATCGCGGTCGGGCTGGCGCTGTGCTACCGCGCCAACGCCTGGAATATCGGCGCCGAAGGGCAGTTGCTGATCGGCGCCATCGCCGGCAGCGGCCTGGCGGTTATGACGCACGGGACTAATCCCGGCCCGTGGCTGCTGCCGGCGATGCTGCTGGTCGGAGCGCTGGCCGGCGCCGCTTATGCGCTAATTCCGGCCCTCTGCAAGGTCAGGTTCGGCGCGTCGGAAATCCTGATCAGCCTGATGCTGGTTTATGTCGCCGGCCTGCTGCTCGACTATCTGGTGCGCGGGCCGTGGCGCGATCCGGCCGGCTTCAACTTTCCCACCACCGCCGAGTTCGACCCTGCAGCAACGCTGCCGCTGCTGATTGCCGGCAGCCGCGTTCATGCCGGCCTGATCCTGACGTTGATCGCGGTCGCGGCGGCCGCCGTTCTGCTCGGCCGCACGCTGAAAGGATTCGAAATCCGCGTGGTCGGCACCGCCCCGCGCGCCGCACGGTTCGCCGGCTTCAATGCCGATCGTCTGGTGCTGACGACGTTTGCGATCTCCGGCGCCCTGGCCGGCCTCGCCGGCATCATCGAAGTCGCCGGACCGATCGGGCATCTGCAGCCGGATATCTCCCCGGGCTACGGCTTCACCGCGATCATCGTGGCGTTTCTCGGCCGCCTCAATCCGCTCGGCATTCTCGCCAGCGGCCTGTTCCTCGCGCTGACCTTCATCGGCGGCGAGCAGGCGCAGATTGCGCTCAAACTGCCGCAGGACATGACCGGCGTGATCCAGGGCATCCTGCTGTTCTACGTGCTCGCCTGCGACTCGCTGATTCTGTACCGGATCCGCTGGCGCAGCCCGCAACGAAAGGCGTTGCATGGGCCTCTTTGAAGCCATCCTGCTGTCGATCGTCACCGCCTCGACGCCGCTGCTGCTGGCGGCGAGCGGCGAGCTGATTGCCGAGCGCGCCGGCGTTCTCAACCTCGGCGTCGAAGGCATGATGCTGATCGGCGCTGTGTGCGGCTTCGCCGGCGCCTGGGCGACCGGCTCGACCGCGATCGGCGCGCTGTGCGGGATCGCGGCCGGCGTCGCGCTTTCGGCGCTGTTCGCTGCGGCTGCGATCGGGCTTGCGATCAATCAGGTCGCGGCCGGCTTGGCGCTGACGATCCTCGGCACCGGTCTCGCAGGCCTGATTGGCGCGCCGTTCGTCGGCGAGAACATCACCGCCGCACCGCATCTGTGGCTGCCGTGGCTCACCGACATCCCGCTGATCGGCAAGCTGCTGTTCGGCCAGGACGCGCTCGTCTATCTGGCAATCGCGCTGATCGCCGCGATCGCCTACGTGCTCGCCCGCACACGGACAGGATTAATCCTGCGCGCGGTCGGCGACGATCCGGCCTCGGCGCATGCGCTGGGCTACAACGTCGCGGCGATCCGGACGCTGGCTGTGCTGTTCGGTGGCGGCTGCGCGGGGCTCGCCGGTGCCTATCTGACACTCGCCTATACGCCGTTCTACGCGCCCGGCATGACGGCGGGGCGCGGCTGGATCGCGCTGGCGCTGGTGGTGTTTGCCTCGTGGCGACCGGGTCGGCTGGTGGCCGGCGCCATCCTGTTCGGCGCGGTGTCGATCCTGCAGCTGCATGCCCAGGCGATCGGCCTCGGGGTGCCATCTCAACTTATGTCTGCGCTGCCCTATCTTGCCACGGTGCTGGTGTTGGTGCTGATCTCGCGCGTCCGCCGCGGCGGGTCTGTGGCGCCGGCGGCGCTCGGAACCGCTTTCGTGCCGGAGCGCTAGAAACGAGATCCGAGAGCCGTGCGGCAGGGGCGCGGGACTCGCACAGGACGATCCCCGAGGATGAAGCGGAGATTCGGATGAACAAGGCGATCATGGCGGCGCTGGTGCTGACGGCGAGCTGCGCCGGGCTGTCGGTGGCGAGCGCACAGGACAAGCCGGAGAGCAAACCCGACAAGCTGAAGGTCGGCTTCGTCTATGTCGGCCCGGTCGGCGACTTCGGCTGGTCGTATCAGCACGATCAGGCGCGCCAGGCGATCGTCAAGGAATTCGGCGACAAGGTCGAAACCACCTACCTGGAGAAGGTCAGCGAAGGCCCTGACGGCGAGCGCTCGATCGAACAGCTCGCCCGCGCCGGCAACAAGCTGATCTTCGTCACCTCGTTCGGCTACATGGATTCGGTGATCAAAGTCGCCAAGAAGTATCCGGACGTGAAGTTCGAGCACGCCACCGGCTACAAGCGTGAGCCGAACGTCTCGACCTATGCGGGCCGGTTCTACGAAGGCCGCACCATCCAGGGCACCATCGCCGCAAAGATCTCCAAGAAGGGCGTGCTCGGCTATATCGGCTCGTTCCCGGTGCCCGAAGTGATCTCCGGCATCAACGCCACCATGCTGGCGGCGCAGAAGATCAATCCGAACATCAAGGTCAAGATCGTCTGGGTGAACTCCTGGTTCAATCCCGGCAAGGAAGCAGACGCCGCCAAGGCGTTGATCGATCAGGGCGCCGACGTGATCATGCAGCACACCGACAGTGCCGCAGCGGTGCAGATCGCCAACGAGCGCGGCATCCACGCGTTCGGCCAGGACTCCGACATGATCAAGTTCGGACCGAAGGCCCAGCTCACCGCCATCATCAACAACTGGACGCCGTACTACGTGTCGCGCGTCAAAGCGGTGATGGACGGTAACTGGGCATCGCAGGATGTCTGGGAAGGCCTGAAGGACAAGATGATCCAGATGGCGCCCTACACCAACATGCCGGACGACGTGAAGAAGCTCGCCGCCGACACCGAGGCCGGCATCGCCGCCGGCACGATCAAGCCGTTCGCCTGCCCGATCCTCGATCAAGAGGGCAAAGAGGTCGAATGCAAAGGCGGCGATCAGCTCGACGACGGCCAGATCCGCGGAATGAACTTCTACGTCAAAGGCATCGACGACAAGATTCCGGGGAAGTGAGTCAGATACTCACCGCTGGTGAGGAGAGCAGGGCCTCCCCGATGCTGACGTCATACGCGGGCTTGACCCGCGTATCCATCTTGCGAAAGCGCGCTGACTCACCTCAGGACGATGGATTGCCGGGTCAAGCCCGGCAATGACGGCGCAGGAAGATCGACGCGAACCTCTGTCGCGTCGGTCGGTTTCCTCAATGCAGCCGCGGCGCCTTGAGAAACTTGGCACGGTCGGAGGAATGCAGCACCACGTCGAAGGTGGCGCCGCCGCTGAACAGCGTCAGCGGCACCTCGACGCCCGCGGTACCGAGCGCCCAGACCTTGCGATAGAATTCCGCTTCGCTGGTCACCTTGTCGCCAGCGACTGCGAGGATCACGTCCCCGGTCTTCAGCTCGGCGCGCGCCGCCGGCCCCTTCGGCGCAATCCCGACCACCACGACCTTGTCTTCGATCTCGGTTGAATACAGCCCAAGCCAAGGCCGCACCGGCTTGCTCGGTCGACCGAACTTGCGCAGGTCGCTCAGCACCGGCGGCAACAAATCGATCGGCACGCTCATATTGTAATGCTCGTTCGAGCCGCTGCGTTCGATCTGCAGCGAGCCGACGCCGATCAGCTCGCCGGTCGCCGACAACAGCGCGGTGCCGCCCCAATTCGGGTGCGACGGCTCGGTGAAGATCGCGTCGTCGAGCAGATATTCCCAATAGCCGGCGAATTCCTGGCGCGCGGCAATGCGCCCCGCGACCGAACGAGTACGGCCGCCGACGCCGCCGATGATGACGCGCTCGCCCGCCTTGGCAAAAGCCGAGCGGCCGAGCGGCAGCGACGGCAGGTCGATCGGGCCGAGCGCCTGGACGAGGCCGAAGCCGCTTTCCTGATCGAAGCCAAGCGGATGGCCTTCGACGACGCGGCCATCGCCGAGATGCAGCCATACCGTTTCGGCTTCAGTGATCAGGTAGCCGATGGTCAGCACCAGGCCGTCATCGATCAGCACGCCGTTGCCGGCGCGCTCGGTGCCAAGCGTCCCGGCCGTATAGGCATCAGCCGGAATGATCGCGTGCAGCCCGACCACCGCGGACAACGCGCGATCGAGATCGAAGCCGAAATCGGACGAGCGAGGCCGGATCGCGGCCGGGACATTCCATTCGGGGAGCGAAGGCATCCGGCGTCTCCTGTTGCGCAACACCGCGTGCAACCGGAAATATCGGGGCCTCGGGGACGATTTGCAAGCCGGCGTCACCGTGCCGCGGGCGGCGGCAAGGAGCGCCGGCCGACCGAGGCTCAGCCCTCCTTATGGACGCCCGAACCCTCGACGATCTTGCGCCAGCTTTCGGTCTCCGCCGCCAGCATCGCGCCGAACTGCTTGGCGTCGCCATGCAGCGCAATGGCGCCGAGATCGGCAATGCGCTGCTTGATCGTCGGCTCGTCCAGCGCCGCATTGATCTCGCGGTTGAGCAGATCGACGATCGGCTGCGGCGTGCCGTGCGGCGCGCCGACGCCGTAGAACGAGCTAGTGTCGTAACCGGCCAGTGTGTCGCCGATCGGCGGCACGTCCGGCAGCACCGCCGAGCGCTCCCGGCTGGTGACGCCGAGCGGGCGGATCTTGCCGGCCTGCGCCAGCGCGAACGACGAGGTGACGTTGTCGAACATCGCCTGAATCTGGCCGCTCATCAGGTCGGTCAGGCCCGGCGCCGAGCCGCGATACGGCACGTGCACCATCTCGATGCCCGCCATCGACTTGAACAACTCGCCCGACAGATGCAGCGAGGTACCGATGCCCGACGAGCCGACGCTGATCTTGCCCGGATGCGCCTTGGCATAGGCGATGAACTCCGCGACGTTATTTGCCGGAATATCGTTATTGATCACCAGCACCAGCGGAATGCGGGCGATGCCGGCGACCGGCGTGATGCTCTTGGCGAAGTCGAACGGCAGCGCGCGATCGAACGACGCGTTGATCGCATTCGCGGTGCTGGTCAGCAGCAGCGTGTAGCCGTCAGCCGGCGAATTGATCACCGCCTGGGTGCCGATGGTGCTGCCGGCACCTGGTTTGTTCTCGACCACGAAGCTCTGACCGAGCTTCTCGGACAAATACTGACACACCAAGCGCGACAGCACGTCGGTGGCGCCGCCGGCCGCATAAGGCACGATCCACTTCACCGGACGATTCGGATACGCCGCCGGGTCCGCCAGCGCCGGCGAGACCAGCCGCGCACCAGCGGCACAGATCGCCGCGCCTGCCGCCGTTCCAAGCAATGCTCTCCTGCTGATCGTCATCGCACCCTCCATGTAATCCTGCTGGACACTGCGATAGCGCAGACGAACCGCCTCGCGCATGCACGGACCGCGATCGTGGTAAAGGCGCATGAACGGCGAGGCGCCGTTCTTCGGGATTAGCGATAAGTTGTCGTTAATTCCGCCGCTTCATACTCGCCCGGCGGGCCCAATATGCCCAACTGTTCTGCGCCGGAGTCACGGCACACCTGCGGCAAGGTTAACGAGACCTTACAGACCGAGCGATGCAAGGTTGAACCGATGACCGACTTTGCCCTCGCGCCGCCGGACGCTGTTCGAGACAGCCCGCCTCGTCTCAAAGCCCTGCAGCTCGGCCTTCTGTGGCTGGTCGGTGCCAGCGGCGCGATCGTGTTCATCGAGCCGAGCCCCTATGAAATCGCCATCGTGCTGGCGCTGGGAGTCCTCGCCGTCACCGGAGGGCTCCGGCTTGCGCCGGCGCTGATCGTTCCGATCGGACTGCTGATCGGCATCGAACTCGGCTACAGTATCGGCGCGGTCGGCCTGATGGACGACCCCATCATTCTGAACTGGATCCTGACCTCGTGGTACATGGCGGTGACCGCGATGTTCTTCGCGATGGTGTGCCTGCAGGACACCCGCGAGCGGGCCGAAGCGATCGCGAACGGCTATCTGGTCGGCGGCCTCATCGCGGCACTGGCCGGCATCGTCGGTTACTTCAATCTGCTGCCCGGCGGGCAGGATCTGCTGACGTACGTGGGGCGCGCGCGCGGCACGTTCAAAGATCCGAACGTGCTCGGTGCGTTTCTGATCTTTCCGGCGATCTACAGCCTGCAGCGGGCGATCGAAGGTTCGTTCTGGACGATGGTGCGCAACGGCGTCGCGTTCGGCATCATCTCGCTTGCGGTGTTCCTAGCCTTTTCACGCGCCGCCTGGGGCATGCTGGCCGGCGCTTCGCTTCTCACCGTGGCGCTGATGTTCATCACCGCACCGACGCAGCAGCGGCGGCTGCGGATCGTCGTGCTCGCCGCACTAGCGCTGATCGTGCTCGCCGCCACGATTGCGGTGCTGCTGTCGTTTGACCAGATCGACGCGCTGTTCAAGGAGCGCGCCAGCCTGTCGCAGCCTTACGACAGCGGCCGGTTCGGCCGGTTCGGCCGGCATCTACTCGGCGCCAAGATGGCGCTCGACTATCCGACCGGCATCGGTCCGTTGCAATTCAGGCGGTTCTTCCCCGAGGACACTCACAACTCGTTCCTCAACGCCTTCATGTCCGGCGGCTGGATCAGCGGCACGCTGTATCCGGCTCTGGTGTTCGTGACAGCGGCCTATGGGCTGCGCAACGTGTTTGTACGTACGCCGTGGCAGCGGGTCACGATCGTCGTGGTGACCGCAATGGTGGTCACGCTACTCGAGAGTTTCATCATCGATACCGACCACTGGCGGCACTATTTCATGCTGGTGGGCTTGACTTGGAGCCTGGCGATCGCCAGCACTCGGTTCCGACGCAGCCGATCAGACCCGGCTGTTTCCGCGGGCTGACCGCCCGCCACAGAGCATCGAACGCAGCGCATGACCAAACGCCACATCCTCGTGACCGGCGGCGCCGGCTACATCGGCAGCCACATGACGCTGGCCCTGCTCGGCGCCGGCGAGCGGCCGCTGGTGATCGACAACCTCTCCACCGGCTCGCGTGCGATCGTGCCACCCGAGGTGCCGTTCTTCGAGGGCAATGTCGGCGACGCCGACTTCGTCGGCCGGATCATGGACGAACACCCGATCGAGGCGATCATTCATTTCGCCGCCAGCATCGTGGTGCCGGAATCGGTCACCCAGCCCCTCGCCTACTACGGCAACAACACGGCCAACGCGCGCACGCTGCTCGACTGTGCGGTCAAGCGCGGCGTGCCGCATGTGGTGTTCTCGTCGACCGCTGCGGTCTATGGCGAGCCGGACCGCACACCGGTCGAAGAAGACGACCCGACCCGTCCGATCAATCCTTACGGCCGCTCCAAGCTGATGGTCGAATGGATGCTGGCCGACGTCGCGCAGGCCTATCCGTTCAGCTACGCGGCGCTGCGCTATTTCAATGTCGCCGGCGCCGATCCCCAAGGCCGCGCCGGACAATCCACACCGAACGCGACCCATCTGATCAAGATCGCGGTGCAGGCCGCGCTCGGCAAGCGTCCCGGCCTCGACGTTTACGGCACCGACTATTCCACCCCGGACGGCTCGTGCATCCGCGACTACGTGCATGTGTCGGATCTGGCCCAGGCGCATCTCGATGCGCTCGACTACCTGCGTGCCGGCAGGCCGAGCATCACCTGCAACATCGGCTATGCCAACGGCTACTCGGTGCTCGATGTGATCGATGTGGTGAAGCGGGTGTCGGGCGTCGATTTCGAGGTGCGGATCAAGGGTCGGCGCGCCGGCGATCCCGCCGCGCTGATCGCTGCCAATCAACGCGCCCGGACCGCGCTGAACTGGACGCCGCGCTACGACGATCTCGAGCAGATCGTGCGCGACGCGCTCGCCTGGGAGCGCCGTCTCGGCTGAGACAGCACGGCCAGCCCGCTGT
Organism: Rhodopseudomonas sp. BR0G17; assembly: GCF_010907025.1. Taxonomy (NCBI): domain Bacteria; kingdom Pseudomonadati; phylum Pseudomonadota; class Alphaproteobacteria; order Hyphomicrobiales; family Nitrobacteraceae; genus Rhodopseudomonas; species Rhodopseudomonas sp. BR0G17. The sequence continues at coordinate 8,818 of NZ_QUML01000042.1, forward strand.
ATCACCGCGGGACGACGCACCAGATCGGTACAGGACCGGACGCTTGCAGAACAGCTACGGCCGCCTTTCTACGATCGCGGCGATGCGGCTTTAACCACTTTACCTTGTTGAATGGAGGCGGTTGGCAATAGGTTGCTTCCATTAGTCGAATGATCGATTGTTCCGCCGCAAAGTCGATCGACCTTGACGGTCGAGAGGAAGTGGAATGTCCAACACGCAAGACAGCGGCGAACAGCCGAATGCGCCGACAGGTGCCGAACGGCGCAAGTCGGATCGCAGGAAAGCTGCGTTTTGGATTCCGTTCGAGCAAAATCTGCCGCACGGCGAGCGCCGCGTTTCCGGCGATCGCCGCCGCGAGCGGTTCGGGCAGTGGCCGCGTGTTGTGCTCGGCGGACTGCCGATCGTCGTCAGCGACCAGACCGAGACTGCGCGCGCGATGGTCGATGAAGCGCTGCAGCGTCGCGGACTTTGGCGCTATCCGGCCTACATGACGTCTGCGAACGGCGAAGTGACGTATCGCTGCGCGGTCGACGAAACCGAGCGCAAGCTGGTGACGGAGGCCGATGCCATCCATGCGGACGGCATGCCGCTGGTGTTCGTGTCGCGATTCCGCTGCGGCCAATCGCTGCCTGAACGCGTCGCCACCACCGATCTGTTCCACGAGGTCGCGCGCGAGGCCAGCAAGCGCGGCGCGACCATGTACATGCTCGGCGCCAATGAAGACTCCAACCGCCGCGCGGTCGAACGCGTGCAGCGCCGCTATCCCGGGCTGCGCCTCGTCGGCCATCGCCACGGCTATTTCGCCGACGAGGCCGAGGAAATTGCAGTGTGCCGCGAGATCGGCGCGCTCGCGCCGGACATCCTGTGGGTGTCGATGGGGGTGCCGCGCGAACAGGCGTTCGTCGTGCGCAATCGCCATCGCCTGACCACCGTCGGCGTGATCAAAACCTCGGGCGGCCTGTTCGACTTCCTGTCGGGCTCGAAGCCGCGCGCGCCGCAATGGATGCAGAAGATCGGCCTTGAATGGCTGTGGCGCATGGCGCTGGAGCCGCGCCGACTCGGGGTGCGCTATCTGAAGACGAACCCGTACGCGATGTATCTGCTGCTGACGCGGTCGCGCTGACCTTTCCTTCTCCGCTTAACGCGGATGCATCAGCGCATCGATTACACCGGCGTCCAACCTGCCGGTGCGCGGATCGGCCAGACCAAATCCCTGATCCAGCTCCCAATAGGTCCAGCCCCAGCAATTCGCTTCGGCCGAATCCACCACGGACTCCAACCAGCGCAACCGGCTGTCGCGCGGCGCCGCTGGTTTGAACACGCCGAACTCGTTGATGAGCAACGGCCGCGCGTAGCGCTCCTGCCAGGCGACCGCCGGAATCAGCTGCCGGGCCACATAACTCGGCGAGCCCGCCTGCGCGATCGCCTTGTCCAGCTCCTGCAGCGCTTCATTGTCGCCGCGCGACGTCAGCTCGCTGCGCAGTCGCTCTACGGCGGGATCGTCGGCGACAAGCGGGAACGGTAGATCGTGAATCCGGCTCAATGGGTTGGCCGAATCCCAATGGCCCTGATGGGTGAACACCATCGGATCGTAGAAATGCAACGCATAGACGACGTTACGGTCGGCGAGCGGCCTGAACTGCGGCAACGAATCGGCACGTTGCCAATAGGTCGGGCCAACGATCAGTGTGGTCTGCGGCAACTGCCCCCGCACAAAGGCAGCGAGTTGTTCGACTTCGCTCTGCCAGCGATCCGGCGCGATATCCGGTTCGTTCAGCAGTTCGGCAGACACCCGTGCCGTTGGATGCTTGCGGATCACCGTCGCAAGGCTGCTCCACGCGTCGGTGAGCGCCGCCATCGAGGACTTCGGATCATCGCGGTGGAGGCGGCCGAAGCCATCCCCGGGATGCAGGTCGACCGACACATGAAAGCCCAGGCCGATCAGTTCGGTGAGCGCCGTATCGACACCGGCGAGCTGTCGTTCGATCGTGGCCGGCGAACTGAATGCCCGCATCACCAGATCGCCGGCGACCGGAAGCCTCACATGGGTGAAGCCCGCGCTACGCACGGCGCGGAGTAGCTCCAGGCTCGGAGCCTGCAGCCGCTCGTTCTCTGTCCAATTCGAGACATTCACGCCGCGAGCCAGCGCGGCGATGGTCTGAGGCGGAACGCCGGATGTCGGGCCCGTGCAGCGGCCCTGCGCATCGGCTTGCGCGCTCCAGCAAAGTGCGAAGAGCGCGACGGCGGTGCAAGCGATCGCACCTCGGGTGAGCACGCGCCGTACGCCGGTCAGCTCGCCAGCCGCGCGGCGATGGTGGCCGCGGCGGGAGCCGGTTGCGCGCCGGCCTTGTTGACGACCACGCCGGCCGGTGCGTGACCACTCTGCGACAGCAACGCCTGCGCTTCCAGGGCGGCGCCAGCCTGGGTCACGGCGCTGTCGATCACGAGCAGATTGAGATCGGTATGAGCAGCGATCTCGGCCACCTCCGGCTGCGAGGCAAGCGCCGGGGCGTCGATCAAGATCAGGTCGAATTCGCCGCGAACATCGTTCTGCACCGTTACGTCGGGTGCCGCGGCGATCAGACGGACGACGGAGGGGATCGTCGTCTTCAGCACACGCACGAGAGCGCCGCCATCCGGCTCTGCGCGGTTCGACGGTGCGGCGCGCGACTGCCCCGCGACTTCGATGACGACACTCAGCATCCCGCGATCCACCGCAATCGCGTTCAGCGCACGCGCCACCGAGCTCTTGCCGGCGCCGGGATCGACCGACGTCACCAGCACCACCTTGCCATGCTGCGATGGCTTAACACCGATCGCATCGAGCAGCCCGACGACGTAGGGATCGAGCCGCCGCTCGCCGCCCAGCATCGCGAGCTTGCCGCCGAGGGTGCGCACGCCCGATAGATCGGGAATCCGCGCAACAATCGGCAGGCTGGCATAGTCGGCAGCGGGCTTCTTGTCTTCCACCGGCGGCGCTGCGGCTTCGACCGGCACAGGCGCGGTCGCGCCTTCCGGCGGACCAGAATTGTCGGCTCGCTCCGGCTGGTTCGACATCGACGCCCAAATTGCAGTGATGGCAATCGACACCAGGATCGACGCCACCGCGATGGCGGCGATCAGCACCAGCAGCGGCGGGCGGGTCGGCCGGGTCGGCGGCGTCGCAAACGAAGCCACCTTGGTCTGGCTCGCCTGCAGCAGGCGCTGCTGATTGGTGGCGTTGTAGCGCTCCAGGAATTGCTCGTAGATCGCCCGATTGGCGTTGGCCTCGCGCTGCAACTCTTTGAGTTTCACAGAAGCCTGGTCGTCGCCGAGCATCTCGGTCTCGAGCGTCTTCAATTGCTGTTCCAGCGCCTTCTGCTGGTCGCGCATCGCCTCATAGTCGGACTTGGCGCTGGCGATGTTGCGTTTGCGCTCGGCCTCGATCTGGCGATTAAGCTCGGCAAGCTGATTATAGGCGATCACCAGCTCCGGATGGCGATCCCCGAGGACAGCGCGCTTCTGAGCGATCTGATCGTTGAGCTGGGTGCGCTGGGTGCGCAGCACGCTGACGAGGTCGGACTTCGATCCGGTCGAGCCATCGACCTCGGATTTCAGGTCGCGCTGCGCCTGCTCGTAGCGGTTTTTGGCTTCCTCGGTGCGGAGTCGCGCCGCGGACACCTGCTGGGTCAGCTCGGTGACCCGGAGTTGACGCGTCGTACTCTCGCGGCCGGCATCGACAATGCGGTACTGCGTCTTGAAAGCCGCGACAGCGTCTTCCGACGCCCGCAGCTTTTCGTTCAGCGTCTTCAGGCGGCTGTTGAGCCAGCCGGCGGCCTCGTCGGCGGCGACAGCGCGCACCTGGGTCTGACTGGCGACGAATGCTTCAGCGACCGCGTTGGCGTAATACGCCGCCCGCTGCGGATCCTTCGCCACGAAGGTCATCTCGATCACGTAAGTCAGGCCGCGTCGCGCGATCTCCAGATGCTTGCGGAACCGCTCAAGCACGCGGGCCGGATCGGTCTCGCTGCCGGCGATCTCATGATCTTCGGCAACTTTCAGCTTCTCGACCAAGGGCCGCAGGAAACCATCCGACTTCGCAATTTCGATCAGGCTCTGCAGCGCAGCGGCGTCCTGACCAATCCCGGGCAGCACCTCCTGATCGGTCGTGACGCGCTGCTCACGTGGATCGACCATCACCAGTGCGGTGGCCGCATAGCGGACCGGCAGCAGCCACAGCACGATCATGCCAAGCACGAACAGCGCACCGGCAAGCAGCACGATCCGCTTGAGATTGTCACGCAGGAACTTGCTGATAACGGCGGGCGTCAGCTTGGCTTTGATCAGGTCGCCTCGATCGGTCGGAAGCTGATCAGGACTCTCCCAGATGTCCGCAGTCGGACGCGGGGCGGGGACCGCCTTGTCCCGGCCTGGTTGGCTACCCGACATACGCACACTCCACACGAACCGCCTGCGTCACCACCGGGACAAAGTAAATATCTACGGTTAATCCGTGGTTACTCCAGGCCACCCGAATGGAACGTTACCAAATGATTAAGGAACCGTCCGGACGAAGCGTGAGTGCGACTAACTCGCTTGGTGCTTTCCGCATCAATTAACCGCGCCACAATGAAATCGACCAGGCGCGGCCGCGAGAGTGTACAATTACGCGGTCAGGACGTGCACTTTTCGTTAACCGTCACACCTGCAGCAAGCTGAACAAGACGGAAAGCGCACGGGGAGACGAGGCACGTGAACGAACAGATCACTCGAGCCGAGCATGCGTTCGTCACCGGCGGACGCACTGCGAGCTCGCGTGCACCGAAAGCTTCCGCCGGAGCGTCGGCGAAATCAATCCGTCGGCGCGTGCTGCTGATCCAGACCCAGGCCGAGAACGCCGGTGCGCAGGAAATCTCTCGTCTCGTCGGAGCTGGCCTCGCGGCTCGCGGCTACGAGGTTGCAGACCTGTTCTTCTTCCGGCAATCGCGCGGGTTCGACGAGCCGGCGAACACCGCCTATTGCGCCCCGCGGCGTCCCGGAAATCCGCTGTCGTTCCTGCGCTTCCTGGTGTCGCTTGGCCAGCAGATCCGCGCCGCCCGCCCCGACGCCATCCTGACGTTTCAACACTATGGCAATGCTATCGGCGGTGCGATCGCGCGGCTGGTGAGCCCGGCGCCGGTGATCGCCAATCAAGTATCGGCGCGGCTGACGATGCCGGGCTGGCTGCAGAAGCTCGACCTGATGATGGGGCGGCTCGGAATCTTCCACACCATTACGGTGAATTCTGAAGACATGCTGCGCGACTATTCGCGCTATCCGGATTCATATCGCAGACGCCTCACCCATGTTCCGCACGGCTTCGATCGCAAGCACTCAACGTTGGCGAAAGCCGACGCGCGACGCCGCTTTGCCTTGCCGGTCGACGGCGTCGTTCTCGGCACCGCGGCGCGGCTGCATCCGCTGAAGCAGCTCGACGCCAGCATCCGGGTTTTGCCGGCACATCCGGCCTGGCGGCTCGCGCTGGCGGGGCACGGGCCGGACGAAACGCGGTTGCGCGCGCTCGCCGAACAGCTCGGCGTCGCCGATCGGGTATTCTTCGTCGGTGAAATCACACCCGAACAGGTCGCCGACTTCCTCGCCTGTCTCGACGTGTTCGTGTTCCCGTCGCTGGCCGAGACCTTCGGGCTCGCCGCCGTCGAGGCGGCCCATGCCGGGGTGCCCGTGGTTGCCAACGATCTGCCGGTTCTACGCGAGGTGCTGTCGTATCAGGGCGAACCGGCGGCAGTGCTGGTCGATGCTGCAGACGCGACCGCACTCGGCTCCGCAATCAGTGCCGTGCTGGACGACCCTGCGCTCAGGGTGCGACTCCAGCGCAGTGGCGAAGGTTTGATGAACAGATACTCTGTCGACGCCATGGTCGATGAATACGTCCGCATTCTCGAACAGGCGATATAGTTGTTTTTGACGGATTGTCTGATGATTGTTGAGCTTCGTTTCGACCAGCAACGACCTCGAGCATGGATGCACCACCTGCTCGATCTGCTGGCGGGTAGTGGCCGGACGTTGCAGGTGAGCTGGATCTCGACGTCCGGGGAACGGCCGGCCGGGCTCGACACGCTGCTCGACCTCGAACGGATGCTGCTGCGGCGTGGCCAGCGCTGCGGCGGCGACCGCGAGCCGGCGCTGCTCGAAACCTCGCGCCCCTCCCACGGCCAGCCCGAAGTGGTAATCGACTTCACCACTGCGCCCCGCGAAGCTGATTGCCCTGCCCGGCTGTATCTGCGCCCGCTGTTCGATGGCCAGCCCGGTGAAGACGCCGCGCTGGCCGCCATCCTCGCAGGCGATCTGCCGGTGATCGATATCCGGGACGAGATCAGCGGGGCGGTGGTGTGGTCAGGAAAGCCGTCGGGTGAGAACGCCAGCGGCCTCGGCGGCGCGCTCGGCGCCACCATGGCACGTACCGGAACGCTGCTGAGGGGCGTCCTCGAAAGCGGTCCGCGAGCACAAGGCGTCCGCCACGACGGCCCTCATCTCGGCCACGCGCACTCCGCCGCAGGTTTCATCGCCCGCAAGCTCGCGATGTCGATCGCCAAGGCGATCTACCGGCTGTGCTGCTATGCGCCGCATTGGCGGATCGGCTGGCGCTATACCGACGATGCCGGGATCTGGAGCTCCGGCGATCTGTCGGGACCAAACTGGCACGCGCTGCCGAGCCCGGCGAACCGGTTCTATGCCGATCCATTCGCGGTGACCTGGAAAGGCCGCACCTTCGTGTTCTTCGAAGATCTCGACCATCGCGTCGGCAAGGGCACGATTTCCGCGATCGAATTCGGCGAGACCGGCCCGATCGGCGAAGCGGTGCCGGTGCTTGAAGAGCCGTGGCATTTGTCTTACCCGTTCCTCATCGTGCAGGACGACGAGCTCTGGATGATCCCGGAGAGCAGCCTGCAGAAGACCGTGTCGATCTATCGCTGCGTCGAGTTTCCGGGCCGCTGGGAGCGCCACGCGACGCTGCTATCCGGCGTTGAACTTGCCGACGCCACCATCCTGCAGCACGAGGGGCTGCATTATCTATTCGGCGCCACTCGCGACGATGATAACGATGGCGGCTATTCCGACACGCTGTCGATCTACGTCGCAGACGATCTGTTCGGGCGGTGGCGACCGCACGCGCTGCGTCCAGCCCTGGTTGATCGCGCCAGCGCGCGTCCCGCAGGGCATTTCTTCCGGCGCAATGGACGGCTATGGCGACCGGTGCAGGACTGCACGCACGGCTATGGCGGGGCGCTGGCACTTGCGGAGATTAATGCGCTCTCGCCAGAGACTTTCGAGCAGACCGTGCATCACGTCATCGAACCTGGACCGCGCTGGCCCGGCCGCAAGCTGCACACGCTCAACCGCTGTGGACGACTCGAGTTGATCGACGGCAGCGTGATTCAGCCCAAGCTGCAGCCGCTACGCCGAATGGCCCGCGCCAACGACCCCGTCGCCGTCCCGGCGCGCTGACGCTCTGCCTTGCGCCTCAATCGCTACGGAGCAGACGGCCGGCGATCGATCCGGCGGCAAGACCAATCGTTCCGCCGGCGAGTTTGACGCTGGCGTCGAACAGCCGCCCATGCCGTGACGCCTCCAGCACCTGCAGCAGTTCGAATAGCACCGCAGCGCCGAGCACGATCATCGCAGCGAACAAGATGTAACGCGGGTAAGCCGCTCCGAACAGTGCTCCCACCACCGCGAACGCCACGAAGCGCTCAATCGACGGCGAAAATCCGGTGGTTGGCCTGAGACCTATCGGGCTGAGGGTCGCAAACGCGATCCCCGCAAGGCACAGCCAGGCCGCAATCCGAAGCAGCGTTCCGAAGTTGAGGCTAACGACACGACTATTCATAGATCCGATATCCGCGCTGATGAGACGATGGTTAATGCCAAAGCGCCCCCGCTTCGGTCGGGTCTGCGAGCATCTTTACCGTTATCGACAATTATCGCCCGGCATTCGCTCGCCGATCGTTCAAATAGGATAGATTGCTACGGTGCGCCAGGACGGTGGCGGCGGGATTATCGACGTGGTGAACCCGGTCCCCGGAGGACCGTTCCGGTCGTCGGCGACTCCCTCAGAATCTGCAGACCCGTCGCGAGGTCGATGACTTTGAAATTCGGTACCGCGTTCGAAAGACTGATCGATCTGCGCAACAACCCGGCGATTCGCGCCATGACCGGCGCGTTCGGGTTGCGCGTTCTGATCACGATCGTCAATCTCGGACTGGTGACGCTCGCCGCACGCACGCTGAGCGGCCATGACTTCGGCACCTATTCGATGCTGTTCAGCGCCGCGGGCCTGCTCAGCGTCGTCGCCACCTTCGGCCAGCAGATCTTCATCATGCGGTCGTGGAGCGAATACACCAATGCGGGCGACGAGCCGAAACTGAAAGGCGCGATGACCTTCACCGCGCTGGCCAGCCTCGCCGGCAGCATTCTGATCGGCTTGCCGTTCTTCTTCTGGGTCTCGCTCGAGCAAGATACGGTGCTGGCGGCATCGACGACGCTGTACCTGGTGTGCTTCGCGCTGATGCTGATTTCAGCACACGTCACCCGCGGCGCCGTCGGCGTCGGTGTCAGCGACGGACTCACCTACCTACTGGTCGCCACCTGTCCGATGGTCTACCTCGCTGGGTGCGTTATCTCCGGCACCCCGATCGAGATCCACTCCATCTTTCTGACCATGGCGGCGGCCTCGTGCTTCACCGTGATGGTGCAGATGACGTTGTTGCGGCGACGGGTCCACGCTCAGTTTCCGCATTTTGGCCGCTCACGCTTGGCCTTCGAGCTGCGCACCTGGAGCGCACGCTCGGCCAAGCTGTGGGTGTCGAGTTGCCTGGAGGCGGCCAATCAATACGCTGACGTTGTGATCATCGGCTACCTGATGAGCCCGACTGTCGCCGGCGCATATTTTGTCACCACCCGGATCGCCAACGCCTTCGCGATGGCCACTGGGGCGGTTTACATCTTCTCGACCCGTCACTTCCCGCATCTGTATTACAGCCGGCAGCATCGCGAGCTCGACGGCCTGCTCGATTCCGTAGCGCTCGTCACGCTCGCGATCGTCATTGGCGGCCTGATGGTGGTGCTCGGCGGCGGCCACTGGATCCTGTATCTCTTCAACGCGGAATACGTCTCGTATTACAGCGCCCTGGCGATCCTGACGGCAGGCACCGCTGCTGTCGCCGCCGCCGGCCCCTGCGGTTCGATCCTGATGCTGACGGGCCACGAGGGCCGCTATCTGACGATCATCGGCGGCACGGTGCTGATGCGCGCGGTCGGCTTCTTCATCCTGATCCCGCTGTTCGGGATCTCTGGCGCTGTCGCGGCAACCGCAATCTCGTTCATCGCACTGGCGCTGCTGATGCGCAGCGCGTCGATCAAACTGGCTGGCATCGACGGTTCGGTACTGCGGCTCCTGACGGGATGGCGCCGACGCCGGCTCACGCAGCCAGCGGAATGATCCGCCTTCCGGGCGTCCGCGCGACCAACGCCACGCTTCATCACATGCTCGGATGAATTGGTTTGCGGCTTAATGGTCGGCCGCGAGCAGCGAGAGCCAATTGCTGAATAGGGCCGCCGCAGAAGCTTCGAGCGCAGCCGCCAGTCCAGGCCGGAGCGCCAACGGCGGCAGTTCAGCAATCATCTCGGGCTTACGATCCGCGCGGGCACGATCGCAAAACACGGCGAGCCGAAGTTCCGTCTCGGCGCAGAAGTAGTTTTCCGGTGCCGCAGGACAGTCGTTGCGTTCACCGGCAAGATAGCGGCCGATGTCGCGGAGGAATTCGCGCTGCAGCGTCGCGGCGTCGTACTCCGGATGACCTTGAAAGAACACCATGCGGCTGCGGCCGTCGCGCTTGAACACGTCGACGCTCGCTCCGGCTGCTTGCGTCAGCACCTGATAGCCGGCGGCAGACAGGTCGTCCGCGTCGAGATCGTTGAGCCGCGAATGCGAGACCCGCATCGTCGCCGGCAGGTCATTCAGCATCGGATCCTGCTGCAGCTTCTCGACGGCATAGACCCCCGAGCATTTGCGCGGCAGTCTTCGGCGCTCGATGCCGTCGAGGTGCAGGACGGCGGCGTGGGCGGCGAGACAGGACCAGATCGTCGAGCGGGTGTTGGCTTCGGCCCAATCCACCAGCCGGCGAAACTCGTCCCAATACGGCTCGTCGCGGAGTGCCGCCGTGCGCGGCTCCGCGCCGGTGACGATCAGACCGTCGAGCCGGACGCGGCCGAGATCAGCGATATCGGAATAGAGACTGTCGATGCGGTGGCGGGCGGTTGGCGACCGCGGCACCGATCGCAGCGCGAAGCAATGCAGCCGAACGCGCTGGGTGCCGGCACCGGCGCGCAGCAGCTTGGTGAATTGGCGCTCGGTCGCGCGTAGCGCCGCATCACCCATGTTGTTGACGAGGCCGATCTCGATCGGCTTGTGCCGATCCGGCCGCCCCCACCGGCTTCGCTCGTCGCCGGCACCATCCGGCGCCAGCACAGGGCTGTCGATCGGATCGGCGCTGTCGAACAGCAGGCTCATGCGCGAGCGCCTATTCGGCCGCCGCCAGACGCGGCTGCGAACCGCAGGCCGCTGCGAGCGCTTGATCGAGATCTTCGATGATGTCAGCGATGTGTTCGATACCGATCGACAATCGGATCGTCTCCGGCAGCACTCCTGCTTGGCGCTGCTGCTCGGCCGACATCTGACGATGGGTGGTCGAGGCCGGATGGCAGGCGAGCGATTTGGCATCGCCGATGTTCACCAGCCGGGTGATCAGCTTGAGCGAATCGTAGAACGCCTTACCGGCCTCCATTCCGCCCTTGATGCCGAAGGTGAACAGCGACGATGCGCGACCGTCGAGATACTTCTGCACCAGCGGAGAATACGGGCTGTCCGGGAAGCCGGTGTAGTTGACCCAGGCAACGCGTGGATCGTCGCGCAGGAATTCGGCAACCTTGCGGGCGTTCTCGACATGGCGCTCCATCCGCAGCGCCACGGTCTCGATGCCCTGCAGCAGCAGGAAGGCGTTGAACGGCGACAGCACCGAGCCCATCGTACGTTGATAGATCGATCGCGCGCGCTCGACATAAGCAGTCGGCCCGAACCGCTCCGCATAGATCATGCCGTGATAGGAGTGGTCCGGCTGATTGAATGCAGGAAACCGCGCAGGGTTCTTGGCCCAATCGAACCGTCCGCTGTCGACTATGGCGCCGCCGAGCGTAGTGCCGTGGCCACCGAGGAACTTGGTGAGCGAGTGCACCACGACGTCCGCGCCGAATTCGATCGGCTTGAATAAAATCGGCGTCGCCACGGTGTTGTCGACGATCAGCGGCACGCCGGCGCGATGCGCGACTTCGGCGATGGCTTCGATGTCGCAGACATTGCCGGCGGGATTGCCGATGGTTTCGCAGAACACCGCACGGGTGTCTTCATCGATCAGCCTGGCGATGTCGTCTGGCTTGTCGCTGGTCGCGAAACGGCCGGCGATGCCCTGCCGCGGCAGGATGTGGGACAGCAGCGTATGCGTGGTGCCGTAGAGCTGCGGCACCGAAACGATGTTGCCGCCGTGATCAGCGAGATTGACGAAGGCGAAATGCAGCGCGGCTTGACCGCTCGCCACCGCCAGCGCACCGACGCCACCTTCCAGCTCAGCCACACGCTTTTCCAGCACGCTGGTGGTCGGATTGGCGATCCGCGAATAGCGATAGCCTTCGGTCTCGAGATTGAACAACGCGGCGCCATGGTCGGCGCTGTCGAACGCATAGGATGCGGTTTGATAGATCGGCACCGCAACGGCGTGAGTGGTGGGTTCGGGCTCGTAGCCGGCGTGGATAGCGAGCGTCTCGTTGCGCATGAGCTCCTCCCTTCGCCGCGGCTGCACTTCACACACAGAGGTCCGCGTCTGGCCTTTGCTAGAACGCACCGCATTAGCGGACAACACATTTCAAAGACGACGACAAACTATCCCTAATTTCGCTTGCTGATTTGAACACAAATTGAGTCAATTCCGATTTGTTTACCTTAAGCGCGCTTCGTCGAACCGTTCGCAACAAATCGCCAACCGCCCTCGCCTACAATTGCACTCAAACTCGAACGAACTTTCAGAACTGGTGTCGATGACCGTGCACGCAGCTGCAGCTACCCGCCCCCCCGATACGGCGCGTGCACGCCCGTCGGTCGCCAAGAGCTGGCTGAGCGCGATCGAAATCACGGCGCGGATCGAACGCGAGCCACAGCGCCTGCTGTGCGATGCGATCGCCGAGTGGGCGACACGCACGCCAAACGCGCCGGCGCTGATCTCGGAGAACGAGCGATTCAGCTACGCGGAGCTAACGCAACGGATCGATCGCTACGCGCGCTGGGCGCTGGAGCATGGAATCGGCAAAGGCGTCATCGTCGGGCTCCTGATGCCGAACCGTCCCGACTATCTGGCGATCTGGCTCGGCATCACTAAAATCGGCGGCGTGGTGGCGCTGCTCAACACCCAGCTCACCGGCCCCTCGCTCGCCCATTGCATCGATGTTGCAGCACCCAGCCATATCATCGTGGCGAAGGAATTGAACGACGCCTACGACAGCGCAACACCGCATCTGGCATCGGCGCCTCGGCTATGGCTGCATGGCGACGAGGTTGACGAGTCAGGGCTGTCCGTCGCATTGGCGACCGTGCAGGACGATCCGCTGACAGCAAATGAACGTCCCGCTGTCACCATCGATGATGTGGCACTGCTGATCTACACCTCGGGAACCACGGGCCTGCCGAAGGCAGCGCGGGTCAGTCATCGCCGGGTGATGAGCTGGGCCGGCTGGTTCGCTGGGCTCACCGGCGCGAAGCCCGATGATCGCATCTACGATTGTCTGCCGATCTATCACAGCGTCGGCGGCGTGGTCGCAACCGGCAGCCTGCTGATGGCGGGCGGCTCGGTCGTGATCGCCGAGAAATTCTCCGCGCGGCGATTCTGGGACGATATCGTCCGCTACGACTGCACGCTGTTTCAATATATCGGCGAGCTGTGCCGCTATCTTGTCCAGGCGCCGCACGCGCCCAACGAGATACGCCATCGCCTGCGGCTCGCCTGCGGCAACGGGCTGCGTGGCGACGTGTGGGGCGCGTTTCAGGGGCGGTTCGCGATCCCGCGCATTCTGGAATTCTACGCCTCCACCGAGGGCAACTTCTCGCTCTACAATGTCGAGGGTGAGCCGGGCGCGATCGGGCGGATACCATCATTCCTGGCGCATCGCTTTCCGGCCGCGCTGGTGAAATTCGACTTCGAAACCGGGCTGCCGATACGAGACGGCCACGGCCATTGCATTCGCTGCGACCGCGGCGAGGCTGGTGAGGCGATCGGCCGGATTGGCGAGGCCGAGCGCGGCGGCGGCCGGTTCGAAGGCTACACCACCGATGGCGACAGCGAGCGCAAAATCCTGCGCGACGTGTTTGCGCCGGGGGACGCCTGGTTCCGCACCGGCGACCTGATGCTGCAGGACGCCAAGGGCTTCTTCCGCTTCGTCGACCGGATCGGCGACACCTTCCGCTGGAAGGGCGAGAATGTCGCGGCGAGCGAAGTCGCCGACATACTCGCCGCCTGCCCCGGCGTGATCGACGCCACCGTCTATGGCGTCAGCGTTCCGAACCATGACGGCCGCGCCGGCATGGCGGCCCTTGTGACAGACCACCGCTTTGATCTTGCGGTGCTGCATCGGCACCTCGTCGAACGGCTGCCGGCCTATGCACGGCCGCTGTTCCTACGGCTCCGGATGGCCCTCGATCTCACCTGCACGTTCAAGCAGGCAAAGCAGCCGCTGATCGCCGAGGGGTTCGATCCGTCCCTCGTCAGCGATCCGCTCTATGTCGCCGATATAGCCGCAGGCCGCTACGTCGCGCTCGACACTGACATCTTCAGCCGCATTACCCGCGGCGCATTCCGATTGTGATGGACCCGACGATGCCTGCTGCCGCACCAATCAACTATTCGCAGACCTGGACCTTCTTCGAGGGCGAGTGGCACGATGGCAACGTGCCGATCATGGGGCCGCGCACCCATGCTGCTTGGCTCGGCTCGATGGTGTTCGATGGCGCGCGCGCGTTCGAGGGCGTCACGCCGGATCTCGACCGGCATCTGGCACGGATCAACTGGTCCGCGGCTAACTTCAAACTGAATGCCCTGGTGGATCAGCCGACATGGCTGGGTCTAGTCCAGGACGGCCTGAAGCGGTTCGCCGGAAGTGCCGAACTCTACATCCGGCCGATGTATTGGGCGCAGAACGGTGTCGGCGGCGGTGTGTTGTTCGATCCCGACACCACCAATTGGTGCCTGTGCATCTACGAAGCGCCGATGCCGAAACCGACCGGCTTGTCGATTACGCTGTCGCCGTACCGCCGGCCGACCGCGGAATCTGCGCCGGTGGAGGCCAAAGCCGGCTGCCTGTACCCAAACAACTCACGCGCGATGATGGAAGCCAAGAGCCGCGGCTTCGACAATTGCCTGCTGCGTGACATGCTCGGCCACATCGCCGAGCTCGGCAACTCCAACATCTTCATGGCGAAGGATGGGGTGGTCTACACGCCGGCCGCCAATGGCACCTTCCTGAGCGGCATCACCCGACAGCGCGTGATCGAACTGCTGCGCGGCGACGGCGTCACCGTGATCGATAGTTCGCTGAACTACCGGGATTTCGAAACCGCCGATGAGATCTTCGCCAGCGGCAATTTCGCCAAGGTGCAACCGATCATCCGGATCGACGACCGCTCGCTGCAGCCGGGTCCGTTCTACGCCAAGGCGCGCAAGCTATATTGGGAGTTCGCTCACGGTTGAGCGCCGCTGCCGACACCGGCCCGCAATTCACGGACCGAACAGCACCAGCTCGGTCTCACTGAGATCGGCAAGCCGCGGCGGGTTCGGGCCCTTGTAGTACTTGCGGCCACGCGACTCGACATAGAAGCCGGTCAGTTCATCCATCGGACCGAGCGCGTCGAGAATCACGAGCGGCCGGCCGCGCCAGAGCAGCGCTCGGCCAAGCACGCCTGCGCATTGCACGAATTCGGCGACGTCGCGGCAATACACCAGCTGCATCGCGGGGAATGGGAAGCGGCCGTGCTTCACCCGCTTCGGCAAAAACAGAAACGGCATCGTGCGGCCATCCGGCAGATGCACCGCGAGAGCCAGACATCCATAAGACGCATGGCTGCGGAGCAGCTCGCACTCCGTCTCACTCAACCCGGCGACCACGCCGGTTGCTTCGGTCACCACCTCGACACGCGCGCCCTTTTCGGCGCGCGACAGCCACGGCAGCGCGAAGAACATGCCGTTGCAGTAGCGTTTGAACCCCAGCGCCTCAACGATCGGCCAGGTGTTCACCGCCGGCGAGATATTGACGTAGGTGACCTGCTTGTTTTTCTGCGCCATCGACGTCAGCAGCGTCGCATAGTTGCGAAAATCGGGCTCGACGTACCAGCTCGAGACGTTGCAGCGGAGAATCTGTTCCGGGCCGGGACGACGCGCCGCGTACAGCAACAACAATGCGCCGACGGGACGGCCACCACTCTCCAGCAGATAACCGTATCGCGCGCAGCCTTCCGGCAATTCACGCGCGCCGACGCGATGCAGTCCGCGCAACCAATAGTCGCGGCGGCGACCCGGAAAGCCGCGCGTCAGCAGATCGGAGACAGCGTCGATGTCGGCGTCGCCGATCTCACGGCAACGTACTTTGCGGGCTTCCAAAGCCATTTACCAATCGGCCCGAATTGCAAGTGAAGCGCATGGATTTGTTTCGATTTTGCGCCATATGCTCTTTGTCTCACGGATCGATCAGAAAGGCGAAGTGTCGATGTCTGTACGGTTAACAATCGTCTCGGCGATGCAGCAGATCGCTGACGAACAAGGCTTCAAGGTTCCTGCGCTGACGGATGACCTGGTGCTACACGAATCCGGATTCGACTCGCTCGGCTTTGCCGTGCTCGTCGCGCGCCTCGAAGACGAACTCGGCATCGATCCGTTCAGCACGGCAGACGACGCCATCTTCCCGGAGACGCTCGGCGACTTCATTGGAGCCTATGAGAATGTCCCCGCGTGAGATCGTTGCGCTCCGCCACTATCTCACAACTGATCTGACCAGCCGCACGCTATCGGACGCGACTCATGAGATCGCGTTCGCCGACATCGCGCGGGGGACTTGTCTTGCCGACAAGCTGCCTGAGCTCGCCGGCCGTTCGGTTCTGCTGTCGCTCTCGACGCAGCTCGTCACCGGACTGGTAATGATCGAACTCGACGGCGTGGCGCGGCGAATGCTGCTGTGCCCGCCCGACGTCGACATGACCTACGCCGCCGATCTGATCGCGGATGCGGAGATCGACGCCATCGTCACAGATGCGCCAGAGCGCTGGCAAGGCCTCGGCGTCGGCACCATCATCACCGCAGGTCTGCCGCTGCAGCCCGCGGCCCCCATCGCAGCCACGCACGCTACGTCGTGGTTGATGCTGACCTCCGGCACCACCGGCCGGCCGAAGATCGTCGCCCACACGCTGGCAGCGTTGACCGGCGCGATCGTCGGCGACAACGTCGCGAAAGATGCGCCGACCTGGGCGACGTTCTACGACATCCGCCGCTACGGCGGCCTGCAGATTTTCCTCCGCGCCGTGCTCGGCGGCGGCTCGATGGTGCTGTCCGCTCCCGGCGAAGCAATTGGCGATCATCTGGCGCGGCTCGCCGCGCGCGGCGTGACCCACATCTCCGGCACGCCGTCGCACTGGCGCAAGGCGCTGATGAATCCAGCGATCGGCGGTTTTCGCCCCGGCTATGTCCGATTGTCCGGCGAGATTGCCGACCAAGCCGTGCTCGACGGACTCCGCAACGCGTTTCCTGACGCCTCAATCGGCCACGCCTACGCCTCGACTGAAGCCGGCGTCGGGTTCGCCGTCAATGACGGCCATGAGGGCTTTCCGGCGTCGCTGATCGGCAACGCGCCCGGCATCACCATGAAGGTGGTCGACGGCTCGCTGCGGATCAAATCGACCCGCGCCGCACACACCTATGTCGGACGCAGCGCTCCGCCGCTGACCGACGCCGACGGCTTCGTCGACACCGGCGACATGGTCGAGCTGCGCGGCGATCGCTATTACTTCGTCGGCCGCCGCGACGGCGTGATCAACGTCGGAGGCCTCAAGGTTCATCCCGAGGAAGTCGAAGCCGTGATCAACCAGCATCCCTCAGTGCGGATGTCGCGGGTCCGGGCGCGGCGCAGCCCAATCACCGGCGCGCTGGTCGTCGCGGAGGCGGTGCTCGCCAGTGTGGCGGACGCCGGGCGCACCGGCGCGATCCGCGAGGCGATCCTCGCCAATTGCCGCGCCGCGCTGCCGCCACACAAAGTCCCGGCGTCGATCCATTTCGTGCAGCAACTCGATGTCACCGCCTCCGGAAAGCTGGCGCGCCATGCATAAGGTGGTGGTGACCGGCGGCAGCCGGGGGATTGGGCTCGCGATCGCACGGCGCCTCGCCGCGGCCGGCTACGGCGTGATCGCTGTGGCGCGGCGCGAGAGCGACGAGCTGAAGACTGCGATCGACGAGGCTGCGAAAGGACCTGGCTCGATCGCGTTCAAGGCTTACGACCTCGGAGACATCGACGGCCTCGCCGGCTTCGCCAAGTCGCTGCGCCAGGAATTCGGCAAGATCTACGGCCTCGTCAACAACGCCGGCATCGGCACAGAGGGCGTGCTCGCCACCATGCACAACAGCCAGATCGAGACGCTGCTGCGCATCAACGTGACCTCGCCGATCGTACTGACCAAATACATAGTCCGCCACATGATGGCCGATGGCGCCGGCCGCGTGATCAACATGTCGTCGATCATTGGCTCGACCGGCTACAACGGCCTGTCGGTGTACGGTGCCACCAAAGCAGCGACGATCGGCTTCACCCGCTCGCTCGCGCGCGAGGTTGGCCGACTCGGCATCACCGTCAACGCAATCGCGCCCGGCTTCATCGATACCGAACTCACCGCGGGACTTGCCGGCGAAGGCCGCCAGAAGATCGCCGGCCGCAGCGCGCTCCGTCGACTGGCGGAGGCGGACGACGTCGCGCGGATGGTCGAATTCCTGCTCGGCGACGGCGGCCGCAACATCACCGGTACCGTGCAGACGATCGACGCCGGCAATACGGCGTAGGTCACTGATGCGCTGAGGCCTCCGTGCCAATGGCAGTGCGCTCCCTCTCCCGCTTGCGGGAGAGGGTCGGGGTGAGGGCGCCGCGCGCGGAGAGTCTTGCTATCGCGGAGAGGAGTGCCCTCACCCGGATCGCTGACGCGATCCGACCTCTCCCGCAAGCGGGAGAGGTGAACGATCCGACTATCGAGACTCCGGTCTCGCGCAGCGCATCCCGGAATGACAATGCGAGGCCGTCAGTCGAGCGATAGCACATCGCGCACGCTTGCCGGCCAAGCACTCGTATCGATGCCGTGGGTCGCGAACAGCGCTACCGCGAGGCGATCCATGCCGAAGGCGACGCAGCCGGTGTGGGCTGGATTGCCGTCCGCATCCTCGATGCCCCAAGTGACGCCGAAATGCTCGCGGTGATGGTTGAAGCTCATGCAGGCCGTCGGCTGCTCTTCCGACCGGAGCGGCACGAGTAATTCGAACTTCAGCGCCTGCTGTTGCTGGCTGATCGCCTTCATCTGGCCGACTCTACCGAAAAACGGATCGGATGCAGTCTCGACGCGGAAGGCCAGACCAAGATCGCGGGCGATCGCCTGCGCCTTCACCATCCAGCGCTCACGGAAATCCGCGACATCCTGCGGCGCGCCGATGCAGACATATTCCCGCATCCGGAACGACTGCAGCCGATCCAGATGCTTCGACGGCTCGCGGCGGAAGCAATCGGCGGCGACATCGAAACGCGCGCCGCCCGCCGGAAGCGGACCGCGGCTCGCCGCGATCGGATACACCGGATAGCAGGCCGCGGGTGACAGAACGAGGTCGGCGGGAGACAGCGACGTCGTCCAATCGCCACCGGAATCGAACCGGCTGACCGCCGCGTTGATCTCCTGCTCCGTGCCATGCAGGCCGCAGACGCAACCGAGCAGATTGGGGAAGCTCTTCAGATAGCCCGACTTCTCGAGCTGACGGCGGCTCATCACCGGCGGGAACCGCATCACTTCGGTGCCGTCCTCGCGGTGCCGCGAGATCAGCGCCACCAGCTTCTCGACCACGCCCTCGTACAGCGCGGTGCGCGCATAGACGCCGTCCGCGCCGAGCTTGTGGAACAGGTGCTCGGCCAGGTGATCGAGCGGATCGACCGGCTGAAGCGCGGCTTCGGCCGGCGTGGTGCGGATCGCCATATTCATGAAGCGGCCTCCTCGTTGACGATTGATGGTCGATTTAGTCGCGCAGGCTCGCCGGCACCGGGCTCATCAGATTGGCGGTGCCAATATTGGCGAGGATCCGGTCGTTGTTGATCATCAGCGGTGCGGACAGCACGTCGCGCAAATGACGGCCCAGGGTAAAGTCGCCATCATTGCGATAGCCCGACAGGCCGCAGGCGCGCATCGCGCTCATCACCGTCTCGACCGCAAGTTCAGAAGCTTCGACCTTGAGCAGGTTGATCGAGGACTGGAACTCCAACGAGCTCAGCGCGCGTTCGTCGAATTCATGCGCGGTGTAGGCGTCGAGGTGCGTGGCGATCATCGCCCGCAGCTTGGTCAGCGAGCGCTTGGCGCTGGTGAAGTGCGCCGCGCCGGGCGGCATCTGCCCGCCGGCGCCGCGCGCCGCCTTGCGAACGAACGCCTGCACCCGCTCAACTGCGGCAGCAGCGATGCCGGCCCAAGCCGACGACCAGCTTAGATGCGCCACCGGCGTCATCGTCTGGGCATGAATGCGATCGTAGGATTCGGTGAACACCTGATCGGCGCGGCCACTCGCACGCAGCTCGAATCCGGTGCTGCAGGTGCCGCGCATGCCGAGCGTTTCCCAACCAAGCGTCGGCGTCAGCGTGTAGTCGTCCTTGGTGAACACCACCAGCACCTGATCCGAGGCGGCAGCATCGTCCGCGCGGCGCGCGATGGTCATCACGCCATCCGCTTCGGCGCCGTAGGAGATCACAGTGGCGTCGCGCACCAGCGCAATGCCGGTTTCGGTCCGCTCGATCGCCGCCGCGCTGGAGCGGATGTTGCCACCATTGTTGCCTTCGGTGGTCGACGACGCCAGCAGCATCTGCTCGGCAGCGATCCGCCGCATCAGCTGCTCGTGCCAGGCGTTGCCGCGACCATGGCGGATCAGGCACGCCACCTTGGTTTGGTGCATCGCGACGATCATCGCGGTGGAGGCGCAGGCGCGCCCGAGCGCGTAGCACATCTCGGCGATGTCATGGACCGAGGCGCTCTCACCGCCGAACTCGATCGGAATCTGCGCGCCGAGCAGACCGTACTCGCGCGCTGCATCGAGCGCAGCCTTGGGGAACCGGGCTTCGCGATCGACCGCCTCCGCATGAGCGGCGGCGATCGCCGCGACGTGAACCACGCGCTGCATCAACGGCATTGGCTCGGTGCCGAACTTGTCGTTGGCCGGCTGAGCCGTGAAGTCGCGAACCGCGTTATCGGTGATGATCGCCATGGTCGTGAACTCCCTGATGCGGACGTGCGCCGTGTGTATCGTTCGCGATCGGGATCAGATCGGCTGCGCCGAACCGTCGATCGCTGCTGGTAGCAAGCTATGGATTGGTCAGGAACACGTCGAGGCGAATTCAAAGTGAATCAATTTGGATTCGAATTGAGGGTTAATCGGACTTTGCATCGATCGCGAAAACTTTCGGAATCCTCGTTAGTGTTAAAATTCGAATGAATATGTCGGCACTCGGCAGAGCATTGTCTCCGACAGGCAGTTGCGATTACATCGCTGCAACGATAGCGAGCTGCGCGCACGGACCAAACCGTCCGTGAGGCGCGCTGAAGACTTCGAACACATCAAGGAGATCGCGTCATGCAGGCAGGCTCGGCGGCTGCGGTGGAGAGCAAAGTCCTCGCTCTGGTAGAGTCGATCCTGACGCAGAACGGACTCTCCGGCGACATCAAGCGCGACACGACGTTTGCCGATGCGGGACTGACCTCGATGGAGATGGTCAACCTGATGCTCGCAGTGGAAGCCGAATTCGACATGACGCTGCCGCAGTCCGACATCACGCCGGAGAATTTCACCTCGGCCGCGACGGTCGCGCAGCTCGTGCTGCGACGTCGGCACGCCCAGGCCGCTTAGTTACGCGAGCTTCCCTCCGGAAACGGCCAGCATCACAACCGAACAACGATCAGCAGGAGACGCCCTATGCCCAACGACCTGATCCTCACCTCCCGCACCGACGTCGAGCTGAAGCCGGCGCCGATCGAGCCGTCGTGGATCATCGAAGGCAATCCGGTCGCAACGAACTGCACGCTGTCGCGCAGCGCCGACGGGATGGCGTCGACGATCATCTGGCAGTGCACCGAAGGCAAGTTCAACTGGCACTACGACATCGACGAGACCATCTGCATTCTCGAAGGCTCGGTGGTGATCGAAAGTGCCGGCATGCCGGCGAAGCGCTACGGCCCAGGTGACGTGATCTTCTTCAAGGACGGCGCCAGCGCGCGCTGGCATGTCGAAGGCCACATCCGCAAGATCGCGTTCTGCCGTCGCACCCAGCCGCGGCTCGTCGGGCTGGGCGTGCGGGTCTACGCCAAGCTGCGTTCGATGCTGCTGCCGTCCGCCAATCGGCCCGCACAGTCGCTGCTCGGCGCCAACTGAGCCGATCACCATCGCCGCGGCCGAGGGCCGCACAAATCAGACGGCGGATCGCATGGCGGTCCGCCGCTTTCGTTCGCCAGCCCTACTGAAGTCGGATTGATTTGACGCAAAGAAGCAGTTTGCGGGTTCTGGCATGTCCTAAGGCGAAAGTCGCATTTGGGGCAAAGCAGACGCGATGGACTTTTCTCACGGCAGGTCGGGACGGCCTTCGATTCTCGCGATCGTGTACACCGACGGCGCAGCCGCTTGCAGGCTGATGTCGGATCTCGGCCGACGGCTGCGCGACGCAGGCGTCGTTGTCGCGGGTCTGGTGCCGTATCAGGCGGTCGTCGATGACGGCGGCCCGCGCTGTGACATGGAAGTCGAGGAACTGTCCTCCCACTTCATCCTTCAGCTCGCCGAAGAGCGCGACAAGCAGCCCCACGGCTGCCGCGTCGATCCGGAAGCCGTGCAGGAAGCAGCCGCACTGATCGCAGCCTCGTTCCGCAACGCGCCCGAACTGCTGATCGTCAACAAATTCGGCAAGCTCGAAGCCGATGGCGGCGGCCTCAGCGACGTCATCAGCGACGCCGTGGATCAGGGAATTCCGGTCATCGTCGGCGTTCCCGAGCGGCATCTGGCGCCGTGGCGCTGCTTCACCAGTGGCCTCGCCGAAGAAGCGACGCTGGACTCGCCCCGTATTCAGCAATGGCTGGCCCGCCGCGGCTTCGGCCTGCGACGCGGCACCGTCGGCCCGCAGCACGTGCTCAACTCGGCGGCGTGAGGCGATAAGCGACGGCGGTTCCTAGCGGCCTCACGACTGAGCTGCTCGGTCGCCCGGCCCTTCCCGCTCTCCATCTGTCGCGCTTCATCGACCAATCGACGCGGTTTCCTCGTCGCGCGCAATGCGCTCCATCCTGAGGAGCGAGCGCAGCGCGTCGCGAAGGATCGGGGAGACTGACACTTGTGGCGCATGGTTCAGGACGACGCTGCGTCTCCTTACTATGCGGTTGTGCTCGCCGCGAGCATACACAGCCACAACAGCAGGACCGATCCATAACACCAATGCCCGGGACCAGCCCGGGCATGATGTCTTGCGCTATGAAGCAACCAGGGCCGAAGCGAGCAACCACAGAGGCGCAGGCGGCGCCTCCTGCCTGCGCGGGCCGTCGCCCCAGGCGCGGTGCTCTCAGCCGAACTTGAACAGCACGCCGTAGCCGCCGCGCGGATAGCTCCACTCGATATCGCCGCCGCCTTCGGCCAGCACGCGGCAGGTGCCGCATTCGACGCAGCCGTCCGGCGTCACTTCGACCTGGCCGTTGCTGTTGAGCTCGTAGCAATGCGCCGGGCAGATTTTCAACAACGCCAGCAATTGCGGCGACGGCTTGGTGTGCGGCTTGACCTTGATGTGGGCGTTGCCGACGTCGACCAGATAGCGGTTCTGATACAGCTTGTCTTCGACGCGAACCGGGGCTTCCGTTGTCATCGTCCGTTCTCCGCTTTCTCGAATCCCGCTGAGTTATCGCCACGCCCGCGCGAAGCGGAACGCGTCGCCGAACAATCCGCCCCACGACCGCGCCGAAACGAACGACTTGATCGTGGTCTTTTCCTTCTCGATCTTCGGCGTGCCGTCGACCCGCACGAAGTTCTGCAGCGCCTTGTTGACGAGCTGCGGATAGGTCAGGAAGAAGTTCTGCGAGCGGATATGCAGCAAATCCGGCATATCCTTGTACTTCTTCAGATCTTTCATGACGAACGAGTCGTCCAGCATCTTCTTGTAGAGCGCGAGATTCTCCTTGGTCATCGGATCCTTGCGCGACTTCACCTGGAAGATCGCTTCGGCGGCGATCCGGCCCGAGGTCATCGCCAGGTTCGAGCCCTCACGATGCATCGCGTTGTTGAGCTGCGCGGCATCGCCGACCACGACCCAGCCGTCGCCATAGAGCTGCGGGATCGCCTTGTAGCCGCCCTCCGGGATCAGGTGGCCGGCGTATTCCTTCACTTCGGAGCCTTCGATCAGCGTCGCCACCGACGGATGCTTCTTGAAGCGTTCGAGCAGGCCGTACGGCGTCTCGCCGGTCTTCTGGAAGTCCGACACCAGACAGCCGATGCCGATCGAGATCGACTCCTTGTTGGTGTAGATGAAGCCCATGCCGGTCATGCCCGCCGAGATCGTGCCGGCAGCCTCGATCACCACGCCCTCGTCGCCCTTCAGGTTGAAGCGGGCTTCGATGGTCTCGCGCGGCAGGAAGTGCATTTCCTTCACGGCGAGCGCGACGTTCTCCGGCGACGGGCGCTCGCGCAGCTCGGCCTTGGTGCCGAGCAGGCCGTTGACGCCTTCGGCCAGCACCACGACATCGGCATGCACCTGGCCGCCTTCACGATCGGTGATCACGCCGATCACCTTGCCGTAGGCGTCCTGCACCAGTTCCTTGACGGTGGTTTCGCACAGCACGATCGCGCCGGCTTCCTGCGCCTTGCTCGACAGCCACTTGTCGAACTGAGCGCGGATGATGGTGTAGCGGTTCGGCTTCTCTTCGTTGAAGTCTTCCGAACGGTGATGCAGGCCGGTGTGAGACTTGGCGTCCATCATCCAGAACCGCTGCTCGACGAGGTGACGCTCCAGCGGCGCATCCTCACGGAAGTCGGGCACCAGCTTCTCGAGCATGTCGGCATAGAGAATCGCGCCTTGCACGTTCTTCGAGCCCGGATATTCGCCGCGCTCGATCTGCAGGACCTTCAGGCCGCGCTTGGCCAGGGTCAGCGCCGCGGCGTTGCCGGCCATGCCGGCTCCGACGACGATAGCGTCGAAACGTTCTTCGATCATGGCAGCCTCCTGTTAGCTCGCGATCCGATCGCGGGTGTGCGGCGACAGCCGCTTGCGGAACGCTTCAGTGAGCGCCGGCAGCAGGCGGATCGCATCGGTGACGAGAGCGAGATGGGCGAAATCGAAGATCGGCGCGTTCTTGTCGGTGTTGATCGCGACGATCAGGTCGGAGCCGTCGACGCCGACGCGGTGCTGAATCGCGCCGGAGATGCCTGCGGCGATGTACAGCTTCGGCCGAATGGTCTTGCCGGTCTGACCGATCTGACGGTCGGCCGAAACCCAGCCCTTCTGCACCAGCGGCCGCGAACAGCCGTATTCGGCACCGAGCACGCCGGCGAGCTGGCGCACCAGCTGGAAATTCTCCGGCGAAGCGAGCCCGAGACCGCCGGCCACGACGATGTCGGCATAAGCGAGGTTCGAGGTCGCCTTGTCGCGGTCCGGCACGAAGGCCAGGATCTTGGTGACGATATCGGCTTCGACCAGACCGAGCGGGAATTCGATGACGCGGCCGACCGGCTTCTCGACCCGTTCGGGCATCGACATCACGCGCGGCCGTACGGTCGCCATCTGCGGGCGGAAGTTCAGCGTGTAGATCGTGCAGAGCAGCGAGCCGCCGAAGGTCGGACGCGTCGCGGCGAGCGAGTTGTCGGAGTCGACTTCGAGCTCGGTGCAGTCCGCGGTCAGGCCGGTCAGCAGCGTGGTCGCCACCGCGCCGGCGAGGTCGCGGCCGAGCGTCGTGGCGCCGAGCAGCAGGATCTCCGGCTTATGGGTATTGACCAGATCGGTCAGCGCCTTGGTGTAGGACTCGTTGCGATAATCGGTCAGCACGTCGTCGGCGACGACGTAAGCGAGGTCGGCGCCGTAGCAGAACGACTCGGCGACCGCAGCCTTGGTGGCGTCACCGGTCGGGCCGATCACCACCGCGGCGAGCTCGACGCCGAGCTTATCGGCGAGCCGGCGGCCGGAGCCCATCAACTCCCAGGAGACGGGGTGAACGTGACCACGCTCCTGCTCGATAAACACCCAGACGTGCTTGTAGGCTTTGAAGTGCTCGGGCAGCTCCTTCTTGGCGGCGGCGCGTCCGGCGGGCTGCGGGGCAGGCTTGGCGGGCTGGCTCATCGAAGCGGCTCTCTGTTCGGGTTGTCAGAATCCGCGCGCCAGCTCGAACATTTCGTTCTCGAGCTTGGGCCGGAGCTTGAAGATTTCGTCGATCAGCGCTTCCGCCGGCGGTTGGCCGGCGGCCTCAACGACCTTGGCCTTCTCGGCCCGCGGGGTCGGCGCGAACACGCGCTTCACCACCGTCGGCGAGCCGCGCAGACCGCACTTTTGAATGTCTTCGACGCCGGCGTCCTGCGCACTCCACTTCACCACCTCGGCGCGGGCGGCGTTCAGCGCGTTGACCATCGAGCCGCGGCGCACCTGATTGGTGCCTTCCAGCATGGTGATCAGGCATGGCAGATTGCTGCGCAGCACCTGCACGCCGCCTTCGGAGCGGCGTTCGACTTCGATGGTGCGGGCTTCGAGGTCGAGCGAAGAGACCTTCGAGACGTAGGTCAGTTGCAGGAAGTCGAGCCGCTTGCAGATGCCGGGGCCGACCTGGGCGGTGTCGCCGTCGATGGTCTGCTTGCCGGTGAACACCACATCGACGGCACCGAAGGTGGAGCCGATCTTGCGGATCGCCGCGGCGAGCGCGTAGCTGGTCGCCAGCGTGTCGGAGCCGGCGAAGAAGCGGTCCGTGAGCAGCACGGCGCGGTTGGCGCCGATGGTCAGCGCCTTGCGTAGGGAGTCCTCGGCGGTCGGCGGGCCCATCGTCAGCACCGTGACTTCGCCGCCGAGCTTGTCACGCAGCCGCAACGCCTCTTCGAGCGCGAACAGATCGTAGGGATTGATGATCGTCGGCACGCCCTGGCGCATGATCGTGTTGGTGACCGGATGCACGCGGATCTGGGCCGAGTCCGGAACCTGCTTGATACAGACGACGATATGCATGGAGTGGCTCCGCGCTTGCTGACAGAAGCTTGACGACGGAGACTTATGAGCAAGCCTCGTACCAACTTTTCCGCCGAGGAAAATATCGCGCCAAACCAATCATTTGCGGCGAGCGACTGGGATTGTTACCGGCGCTTCCGAGGGTTGCAATCCGACAACTCCGACACTTGTCGGGAAGGCGACAGCGGCGTGACCGACCAGACATTTCACGCCGCTGTGAGATCACCCGCCAAACACGACATGGATGTGAGAAAATGCGTCTGGCCGGCGCAGCAAAACGGCCCGCCGCTCACGCGACGGGCCGTCGATAGCAGAACCAAGAAGCGGCGGTTACTTCAACGCGTCGAGCGGGACGAAAGCCGGGCGCTTCGGCGTCTTCGGCGCCACCGCGTCCTTCAGCACCTTGAACACCCGCTGATCGAGCGGCGAGGACGCGACGAAATCGGCATAAGCCCGCTCCAGCACCGTCTTGCAGCGGGCAGCGGCTTCGTCGCCCGGCAGGTGCTCGAGATCTTCACCGGCGAGATACTGACCCATGCGCCGGAGGATGTGCAGCCGCGCAACGTTGAGCAGCCTGGGATCGTAATCGACGCCGAGCAGCTCGAAGAAATCCTCGGCGGAGCCGGCGCGTTGCAGCCGGGCCACGATATCGGCGGGTTCGGTGACGGCGGATGTGCTCATCTCGGTCTCCTTGGTGTGTTGTCGCCGCTCAGGCGCAGGTGGTGAGCGTCCGCTCGCGGACCTCGCGCCAGATTGCGATCAGTGTCTCGTTGCCAACCGGGCCCTTGTGGGTGACCGCATAACGGCGGACTTTGGCCAGGATGCCCTGCGCCTCGTCCGCGGTGGCCGGCAGATCGAGCTTGGCGAGCGATGAGGTGATCGCCGACAGCCCGGAATGCTTGCCGATGACGATGCGATTGGAGCGGCCGAACAGATTTGGATCGAGCGACTGGTAGGTGCGCTGATCCTTGAGCAGTCCGTCGACATGTATTCCCGATTCATGGGTGAAGACGTGCTCGCCGACGATCGCCTTGTTGAGCGGAATGGTACGGGCCGCCGCGGTCGCGACCAGATCGGCGACGTTGCCGAGCTCCGACAGCACGATGCCGGTGTCGCGGCCATAGAGCTGCTTCAGAGCCACAGCGACCTCTTCGAGCGGCGCGTTGCCGGCACGCTCACCAAGGCCGATCACCGTCACCGAAGCATGGGTGGCGCCGGCGCGCAGCGCGGCAAGGGTATTGGCGGTGGCAAGGCCAAGGTCGTCGTGGCCGTGAAATTCAAGCTCAAGGTCGGTCGAGGCACGGAGCGCCGCGAGCAGCGCGTGGCTGGAGAACGGGTCGAGCACGCTGAGCGTATCGGCGATCCGAAACCGGCGCGCACCAGATGCCTTTGCGGTGGCAATCACCTCGGCGAGGAATGCGGGATCGGCACGCGAAGAATCCTCGCCGCCGACGGCGACGTCGAGGCCGCGGTCGCGGGCATAGCCGACCACGCGCTTGACGGTTTCGATCGCATTTGAGCGCAGGCCGCCGAGCTTCGCAGCGATCTGTACGTCCGACACCGGCACCGAAACATTGACCATCGATACGCCGGCCTTCAGCGCGGCATCGACGTCCTCGGTACGCATCCGGCACCAGGCAATCGTCGTCAGCGGCAGTCCGGCCTCGACGATGGCGCGGATCGCCGCGATTTCGTCAGCGCCCATCGCAGGCGTCCCGGCCTCGATTTCCGGCACGCCGGCGCGCGCCAATGCGCGGGCGATTGCGACCTTTTCGGCGGTGGAGAACGCAACACCCGGCGCCTGCTCACCATCGCGCAACGTGGTGTCGTTGAGCACGATCGGCGTAGACTGAAAACCGCAGGACTGATCCGGCCGGACGATCTCAGACTTGATCTCAGACATGGGTTGTTCCTTGCGCACTTCCAGACGAACGCCCGACCGCTTGCGGAGCATCATCGGCTCCGAACGGCGAGATTGCCCGCAGCTTGGCGACCACGGCGGGAACGACTTCCAACGCGCGGTCGATGTCGGCATCGGTGTTGTCGCGCGACAGCGAGAACCGCACGCCGCCCCGGACCGCGTCTTCGGCGACTTTCATGGCAAGCAGCACATGCGACGGCTCGAACGAACCGGTCGCGCACGCCGACCCCATCGAAGCCGCAATGCCGGCCCGGTCGAGCAAGGTGATGATCGCCTCGCTGTCGATGAACGAGAATGCGAGGTTCGAGGTGTTGGGGAGGCGCTCGGCGCGAGCACCGACGGCGACGCAATGATCGACCCGCGCCAGAATCTCGCGTTCGAGCCGGTCTCGCAGACCTCGCACGCGGATGTCCTCGTCGGCCATCGCGCCAGCGGCAAGCTCAGCCGCGATACCAAGGCCGACGATGCCCGGCACGTTCTCGGTCCCGGCACGACGGCCGCGCTCCTGCTGACCGCCCTTGATCTGCGGCTTGAAGCGGATGCCGTTCCGGACATACAGCGCGCCGACGCCCTTTGGGCCGTGCAGCTTGTGTCCGGACAACGACAGCATGTCGATCATGGTCGACTGCAGGTCAATCGGGCACTTGCCCACCGCCTGCACCGCGTCGGTATGAAACAGCGCGCCGACTTCCTTGGCTAGCTCAGCCAGATCCGCCACCGGCTGGATCACGCCGGTCTCGTTATTGGCCCACATGATCGACGCAATCGCGACACGGTCCGACATCGCTTCGCGATAGGCCAGAATGTCGAGCCGGCCCTGACGATCGACCGGGATCAAATGAACGCGGATGCCCTTGTTCTTCTCCAGCCAGGCGCAAAGCGACAGCACCGCCGGATGTTCGACCGCCGAGATGATCACCTCACGCCGCCGCGGCGCAGCTTCCAGCGCGGACAGGATCGCGGCGTTGTTACTCTCGGTGCCGCCCGAGGTGAAGATCAGCTCATGCGGCTGCGCGGCGCCGATCAGCGCCTGGACGCGTTCGCGCGCCCGCTTGACCGCCAGCGCGGCGTGACCGCCGAGCCCGTATTTCGATGACGGGTTGCCGTAGTACAGCGAGAAGTACGGCAGCATCGCTTCGACGACGCGCGGATCGGTCCGCGTCGTTGCATTGGCGTCGAGATAGACGATGTCTGCCGGCTCGTTCATGACACCGGCACCACGCGTAGCGGCCGGCCGAACTTCTCGGCCAGCTTGGCCTGGACACCCGACAGCGTCACCGACGAAAGCTGGCAGCCGACGCAATTGCCGGACAGCCGGACATAGACGATGTTGCCGTCGAGGCTGACAAACTCGCAGTCACCACCATCGCGCTGCAGATGCGGCCGCAATTCTTCGACCGCCTCGGCGATCAGCGCCTCCTGCGGCGGCGCATCGACCAGTCCGGCCGGCGGAGGCGCCGGACGTGACGGCGTGGCCTTGGCAATCGGGCGCAGATGCGCGGGCGTCGCCTTGGCGGCAAAGATGTTGGCGGCCGGCGGCGGTGCGCCGTGCGGCTTCAGCTCGGTGGCGCGCGGCGTCGCGGAGCCGATCCGGTAGGCGTCTTCGGCCGCGATCAGGCCGTCCTCGACCATCTCGGCATTGACGCGCGCGAGCAGGGATTCGATCTGCTTGAAGCAGGTACTGCAGCTGCCGGCAGCCTTGGTGTAGGCGGTGACGTCGTCGAGACTGGTCAGCCGATTGAAGCGAATGGTGCGCTCGATCATCATCTGGCCGACGCCGAGGCACTTGCAGGCCGGCGGCGCATCGGCCTCGGCCACTGCGGCCTTGCCGCGATACGAACCGATCGCCTGCTGCAGGGCCTCGAAAGTCATCACCGCGCAGTACATCCGCTCGCGCGGCAGATCGCCCAGGTAGTCGGCGATCGCCGCGGCGCTGATGCCGCTGGCTTCATCGATGGTCTTGCCGGTGATCATGTCGGTGAGGGCTGCCGAGGCAGCGATCGCCGAGCTGCAGCCGAACGCCTGAAAGCGGGCTTGCGCGATCCGCCCGTCGTCGGGCTCGACCTTCAGCATCAACTTGACGGCGTCGCCCCAGCCGATGCTGCCGAACCGTCCGACCGCATCAGCCTGCGGCAGCGGACCGGCATTCGGGGAAGTGGAGAAATGATGATCGAACTTGCCGAGGCTGAGCATGGCCCGCTCCCGTGGCTGGCGCTGCGCTTAACCGAACGACTTACCGCAACCGCACTTAGTGCCGGCGTTGGGGTTGTCGAACGTGAAGCCGGAGCCTTCCAGGCTCTCGACGAAGTCGATGGTCATGCCGGACAGCAGCGGCTGCGAGTCCGGATCGATGAACACCTTGACGCCGCCGGCTTCGACCACGGCGTCATCGACCCGCGGCTCGGCATCGAGACCGATCAGATATTTGTAGCCGGCACAGCCGCCCGCCTCGACCATAACGCGCAGCCCGGCTTCAAGCTTGCCGGCGCGCGACATCGCAGCCTTCACAGCGGTCCCGGCTTGTTCGGTGAGAATGATCATGGTCGGCCTCCATTTGTTGGGTCCGACATCAACAAGTGCAACCGCTGTGCCAGCGCGGGCACAGACGACAAGCCACTGATTTCGTGCAAAATTATCAGCACCCGACAATGTCGGACGTCCGACATGGTCGCGAAGCCGACGGTTTCCGACAATCGCTCGCAGCTATTCACCTCAAGGCCGCAAGCATCGCGCCTCCTTCACCCTCCCTGGAGGGGAGGGTCGGCACGCAGGCCGCGAAGCGGAGTGCGTGACGGGGTGGGGTGAGCCGCTGGCACGGCAGATGAACTCTTCGCCACCCCGCCCCGCTCGCCACGCGAGCGCCCCGCCCCCTCCGG
>NZ_QUML01000043.1:0-35830 GCF_010907025.1 Rhodopseudomonas sp. BR0G17
CCCCTCGCCCGGCGGCACCGCGCCAGGCGCGGCCGCCTCAGCGGCCGGCGCCGGCTGGTAACAGCTACACGATTGCGCATGCCGGCCGTCAGGTGCGGATCGGGCCGGTGTTGTTCTGGATCGCTGTCGGCAGCGTCGTGCTGCTTGGCTGCTGGAGCGCGGCGACCGCCACGTACTTCACATTCCGCGACGACGTGCTGACGCGGCTGATCGCCCGCCAGGCCGAGATGCAATACGCCTATGAGGATCGGATCGCCGAGCTGCGCGCCAAGGTCGATCGCACCACCAGCCGGCAGCTGCTCGACCAGGAGCAGTTCGATCAGAAGCTCGAACAGATCATGCGGCGGCAGTCGCTGCTGGAATCGCGCGCCGGCGCGCTCAGCGCCCTGCCCGACGTCGGCGTCACCGGCAGCATCAAGCCGACCCGCACGCCGTCGTTCGAAGCCGAGACGAACAGCCGGCCGAAGCCGTCACCAATCAACGACACGGTGATCTTCGTCGCGCCGCCCGACCGCGAGGCGCGTCTGGAGTCGCGCACCTCGCCGTCCGCGCTTGAGCAAGCGCCGACGCAGTATGCCAAGAGCCAGGGCGTCGAGAGCGTTTTGATGCGGCTGCAGACCTCGCTCGATCAGGTCGAGCGCCGCCAGGTCGCCTCGCTCGGCGCGGTCGAAGAGAGCTTCGAGTCGCGGGCGCGCCGGATGCGCGGCGTGCTGACCGATCTCGGCCTCGACGCCCGCGGCATCGAAGCTTCCGCGCCGCGCGCTGCCGTCGGCGGTCCGTTCGTGCCGGTGAAGCAGCCGGGCGCCAACGCCAGCGCGTTCGACCGGCAGCTGTATCGGATCTACATCAGCCGCTCGCAGTTCGAACGCCTCAACCGCGCTCTCGCGCTGGTGCCGTATCGCAAGCCGGTGCTCGGCGAAGTCGAATTCTCCTCGGGATTCGGCGTCCGCTCCGATCCGTTCCTCGGCCGTCCGGCGATGCACACCGGGCTCGACTTCCGCGCCTCCAGCGGCGATCCGGTCCGCGCCACCGCGGTCGGAAAGGTGGTGAATGCGGGCTGGCAGGGCGGCTACGGCCAGATGGTCGAGATCGACCACGGCAACGGCCTGTCGACCCGCTACGGCCATCTGTCGAAGATCATCGCCAAGGTGGGCCAGAGCGTGCAGATCGGCCAGGTGATCGGCGAAGTCGGCTCGACCGGCCGCTCCACCGGCCCGCATCTGCACTACGAAACCCGCATCGATGGCGAAGCCGTCGACCCGCAGAAATTCCTGCGCGCCGGCGTGCGGCTGGCGGGCGCGGGTTAGGTTCGCTCGCTCCGCCGCGGCTGCAGCCACGCCATAGCGCGGCCATCGATGATCAGCAGCGCGCTCGCTATCACGCCTGCGCCGATCAGTTCACGAGCCCCGATCGCTTCGCGCAGCACGAGCGTGCCGAGCAAGATCGCCGTGACCGGGATCAGCAGTGTCACCAGCATGACGTTGGTCGATCCGGATCGGGCGACGATGCGGAAGAACAGCACATAGCCCAGCGCAGTCGACAGCGTGCCGAGTGCCACCACGGCAAGGATCACCGGCCAGCTCGGAACCAGTATCCGCCACGGCTGATCGACGCCCGCCGCGACCACGCCGGTGATGATCGTGGCTGCCACCATCTGCGAGGTCGCAGTGGTGAGCGGCGCAAAACCCACCAGGTGCCGGCGTGCAAGTAGCGCCGACACCCCGTACGACAGCGCTGCGAGCAGGCACAGCCCGACGCCGATTCCGGTCTGGGCTTCGCGCAGATCCACGCCGCGCAGGATCGCAACTCCCAGGATGCCGACCGCGACGCCGATAGTCCGCTGCGCCGTCAGCCGCTCCTTCCCGGACGCCGCCATGACCATGACGGTGAACAACGGAGTCGTCGCGTTGAGCACCGACGCGAGGCCGGTCGAAATGTACGTCTGGCTGACGACGAGGCAGGAGAACGGCACGACGAAGTTGAGACAGGCCATTGCGGCGAACGGCCACCATCCGACGATGCCGCGCGGCATCGGGATTTCGCCCCACCAAACAACCAGCAGCAGCACTGCTGCGGCGATCGCGGCCCGGTAGAATACGATGGTGAAAGGCGGCAGCTCTTGCAGCGCGATGCCGACGCAGAAGAACGATCCGCCCCACAGCATCGACAACGCGATCAGCAGAGCCCAATCCCGCGGATGAAGAGGATGATTGCCTGACGCCATGGTCGCACCTCGCGACGTCAGTCAACAGTCAGCGCATGGCGCGCCGCCACCCGAATTCCGAATGCGTGCGGCGACCGATGAAAGCGGGGCGCTGCCGGTTAGTCGCGCGGATGCGGTTTCGAAATCACTTCGACGATTTTGCCCTCATCGTCGTCCGGCACCGCATCGGTCGCACGCGCGTAACTTGCCACTGCGGCACGCGACAGCGGCAGCTCCAGTTGCAGCGCCTCGGCGAGCTGCACCGCATACACCGCATCCTTGTGCCGCAGCGCGGCCGTGAAGGTCGGATTGCTGAAGTCGCGGGCGATCATGCGGGGCGCGTGACGCAGCACCTGCGGACTTGCCACCACGCTGCCGAGGAGCGCTTCGCGTACCAGCGCCATGTCAAGGCCGGCCTGTTCGGCGATGGCGATGCCCTCGGCGATCCCGGCGATCTGGATCGCGCCCATCAGATTGTTGATCAGCTTGTAGACCGTGCCGGCGCCGACCGCGCCGAAATGCCGGATCGTCCGGCTCAGCGGCGCGAGATACGGCCGGGCTTGATCGAGGTCGGCCGACTCAGCACCGACTAGCAATGTCAGCTCGCCGCGCGCAGCGGCATCGGGAAGCCCGGTCACCGGACAATCGATATAGACCAGCCCTCGCGCGCGGAGCGCAGCGGCCATGTCGAGGGCGTGCTGGTGCGAGACCGTCGAACATTCGATCGCCAGCGCACCGGCCGGGGCGGTCGTTGCCGCGCCCTCAAGGCCGAGCCACACCGTCTGCGAGGCGGCATCGTCGGCGACCATTGTCAGGATGGCGCGCGCCTCGCGCGCCGCTTCGGCGGGGCTATCGGCCCATCGCGCGCCGCGGCGGACCAGGTCGTCCGCCTTGGACTTGCTGCGATTCCACACAGCGACATCGAAGCCGGCGTCGAGCAGCCGGC
This sequence comes from Rhodopseudomonas sp. BR0G17, assembly GCF_010907025.1. NCBI lineage: Bacteria > Pseudomonadati > Pseudomonadota > Alphaproteobacteria > Hyphomicrobiales > Nitrobacteraceae > Rhodopseudomonas > Rhodopseudomonas sp. BR0G17. Next base: position 3,150 of record NZ_QUML01000043.1, read on the forward strand.
CGGCCATGCCGTGGCCCATCTTGCCGAGGCCGATGAAGCCAACCCTCGCGCGGGCGCCCTCGCCCACGCTTAGTCGACGTCCTCGATCGCGCCCGGTCCGCCGCCGAAGGCGCGCTGGGCCAGGGTCGCGGCCATGAACTCGTCGAGGTCGCCGTCGAGCACGCCAGCGGTGTCGGACGTCTGCACGCCGGTGCGTAGGTCTTTGACCATCTGATACGGCTGCAGCACGTAAGAGCGGATCTGGTGCCCCCAGCCGATATCGGTCTTGGCGGCCTGATCGGCGGCGGCCTGCTCTTCGCGCTTCTTCAGCTCGATCTCGTACAGCCGCGCGCGCAGCATGTCCCACGCCTGGGCGCGGTTCTTATGTTGCGAGCGGCCGGCCTGACAGACCACCGCGACGCCGGTCGGAATGTGCGTCAGGCGCACCGCGGATTCGGTCTTGTTGACGTGCTGACCGCCGGCGCCGCCCGACCGCATGGTGTCGACACGAACGTCGGACTCGGCGATGTCGATCTTGATCGAATTGTCGATCACCGGGAAAATCTGCACGCTCGAAAACGAAGTGTGCCGGCGGGCGTTGGAATCGAACGGCGAGATCCGCACCAGGCGATGCACGCCGGCCTCGGTCTTCAGCCAACCATAGGCGTTGTGGCCGGAGATCTGAATCGTCGCCGACTTGATCCCCGCCTCTTCGCCCTCGGACTCTTCGAGATACTCGATCTTGAAGCCGTGCTTCTCGGCCCAGCGGACGTACATCCGCAGCAGCATCGAGGCCCAGTCCTGGCTTTCGGTGCCGCCGGCGCCGGCGTGGACTTCGAGATAGGTGTCGAAGCGGTCGGCTTCGCCGGACAGCAGCGCTTCCAGCTCGCGGCGCGCCACTTCCTTCTTCAGCGCCTTGAGCGCGTCCTCGGCTTCCTTGACGATACCTTCGTCGCCCTCGGCCTCGCCGAGTTCGATCATCTCGATATTGTCGGTCAGCTCACGCTCGACCTTGCCGATGCCGGTGAGCGAATCCTCCAGCGAGGTGCGCTCCTGCATCAGCTTCTGGGCCTTCTGCGGATCGTTCCAGAGGTCGGGATCCTCGGCGAGCTTGTTCAGCTCCGCGAGGCGGACGGTCGACTGATCGACGTCAAAGATGCCTCCTCAGCAGCCCGACTGACTGCTTGATCTCTTCGACGAGGCGTTCGATTTCTGCGCGCATGGAAACTCTGATGGCGGAGATGCGGCCCTCGTGGCCGCATCGATGATGAAGGCGATTTAGCGGTCGCGGCGGCAAAGCGCAATCGCCGCGATCAACCGCGCGGCGATTGGCCGTGGGGCTAGTACAGCCCGCCGGTGCCCGGCCGCATGAAGCCGCGATCGTCCGGCGGCGCCATCTGCTGTTGCTGCTGCTGGTGCGCGTCGGCGTCGGCGACGCCGATCACGGCGTAATTGTCCGGCGGCGCAGTGCCCGGCTTGAACGCCTCGAGGATGGTGCGGCCATCGCCCGGGCCGGCACGCATGCCGCTCTTGGCATCGACGCGGACCAGCTTGATGCCGGCCGGCACGCGGAACGGCACCGCCGGCTTCTCGGCGAGCGCGAGCTTGAAGAAGTCCTTGGCGATCGGCGCCGCGAGATGCCCGCCGGTCGCGCCGCGGCCGAGATTGCGCGGCTTGTCGTAGCCGATATAGACGCCGCAGACGAGGTCCGGCGAGAAGCCGATGAACCAGGCGTCCTTCTCGTCGTTGGTGGTGCCGGTCTTGCCGGCGATCGGCTTGCCGACTTCGCGCAGCACGGTCGCGGTACCGGCTTGAACCACGCCTTCCATCATCGAGGTGATCTGATAGGCGGTCATCGGATCGAGCACCTGCTCGCGGCGGTCGACGAGCTGCGGCTCCGGCTGGTTCTTCCAGCCGTTGGGCGCTTCGCAGCCGCGGCATTCGCGCTGATCGTGCTTGAAGATGGTGTGGCCGTAGCGGTCCTGGATACGGTCGATCAGCGTCGCCTTCACCCGCCGTCCGCCATTAGCGAACATCGAATAGGCGGTGACCATCCGCATCACCGTGGTTTCACCGGCGCCGAGCGCATACGACAGATAGTTCGGCAGGTCGTCATAGACGCCGAACCGCTTGGCGTATTCGCCGATCAGCGGCATGCCGATGTCCTGCGCCAGCCGCACCGTCACGGTGTTCAGCGAGCGCTGCAGCGCGTTGCGCAGCGTGGTCGGGCCGTAATACTTGCCGGTCGAGTAGTTTTCAGGACGCCACACGCCAACGCCCTGCCCCTGGTCGATTTCGATCGGAGCGTCGATCACCACCGTCGACGGCGTGTAGCCATTGTCCATCGCGGCCGAGTACACCAGCGGCTTGAACGACGAACCCGGCTGCCGATACGCCTGAGTAGCACGGTTGAATTGGCTCTGGTCGAACGAGAAGCCACCGACCATCGCCAGCACGCGGCCAGTGGACGGGTCCATCGCCACCATCGCGCCGGAGACTTCCGGCAGCTGACGCAGCCGGTACTGGCCCTCGATCGCTTTGCCGTCCTTGTCGAGCAGCGGGTCGACATAAATCACTTCGCCCGGCGACAGCACTTCCGACACTGTGCGCGGGGTCTTGCCGCGCGACGGGCCGGCGGCCGGCTTGGCCCACTTGACGCCTTCGAGGGTGACGAGACCGGTTTCGCGCTGCTTGGAGATCGCGCCGCCGAGTTCGCGGCCGGGCTGGAAGCCGATCCGCGCCGACTGGTCCGAGGTCTCCAGCACCACCGCCATCCGCCACGGCGTGATGTCGGCCAGCGCTTTCACGTCGGCAAGCTTGACGCCCCAGTCGCCGGCGGTCTCGAGCTTGGTGACCGGCCCGCGCCAACCGCGCGCTTCATCGAACCGGACGAGGCCCGCGACCATGGTCTTGCGCGCTTCGATCTGCAGCTTCGGATCGAGCGTGGTGCGCACCGACAGGCCGCCCTCGTACAGCTTCTTCTCGCCGTAGCGCTCGAAGATGTCGCGGCGGACTTCTTCGGCGAAGTATTCGCCCGCGAAGGTGTGCGCAGCGTTGCCACGGTTGGTGACGGTGAGCGGCGACTTCCGCGCCTTGTCGGCATCGGCCTGGCTGATCCAGCCGTTCTCGACCAGGCGGTCGATCACGTAATTGCGGCGCTCGACGGCGCGGTCGTGGTTGCGGATCGGATGCAGCGCGGCCGGCGCCTTCGGCAGCGCCGCCAGATACGACGCTTCCGCGACCGTCAGCTCGTTGACCGATTTGTCGAAGTAAACGAGCGACGCCGCGGCGATGCCGTAGGCGCCGAGGCCCAGATAGATTTCGTTGAGATACAGCTCGAGGATCTTGTCCTTGGAATAGGCGCGCTCGATCCGCATCGCCAGCAAGGCTTCCTTGATCTTACGGGTGAACGACACCTCGTTGGTCAGAAGGAAGTTCTTGGCGACCTGCTGGGTGATGGTGGAGGCGCCCTGCGGCCGGCGGTTGGTGCCGATGTTCTGCGCGTAGAGCAGCGCGGCGCGCGCCATGCCCTGATAGTCGATGCCGCCGTGCTCGTAGAAATTCTTGTCTTCGGCGGCGAGGAACGCGTTGATGACCAGCTTCGGCACCGCCTGGATCGGCAGGTACAGCCGGCGCTCCTTGGCGTATTCGGCGAGCAGCGATCCGTCGGACGCGTGGATTCGCGTCATCACCGGCGGTTCGTAGTCCTGCAGCTGCGAGTAGTCCGGCAGGTCCTTGGAGAAGTGCCAGATCAGCCCGGCGACGGCTGCGACGCCCACCAGGAACACGATCGTTCCGGCCGCGAACAGGAAGCCGAAGAAACGCAGCAGAAAGCGCATCAAAAAGTTCCGTTTCCATCCAGGGCCGCGCCTCGCGGCGGATGTCCCTTGACCGAGAATGCCACCGTTCGCAACCCGGGCGGTTTGCGCCACCGGGCGAGGCCCGAACTGCAATCGCCTCGCGAACCGGGCAGCCTGTCTTATCGAACTTCTTATAGAGCTTACGCTGTGGCCAAACTAGGGCCCGGCCTGCCCTGTCCCCGCACCGCTTGAGGCGGCCTCAGCCCGGCGGGCCGGCGGTCACCAGACGCTTGCTCAGGAACGAATCGATCGCCTGGGCGACCGCGCCAACGGTCTTGCTGCGCCACTGTTCGGAGAGCAGGTACTGCAGATCGGCCTTGTTGGAGACGTAGCCGAGTTCGATCAGCACCGAAGGTACATCGGGGGCTTTCAGCACCCGGAAGCCGGCCGACTTCATCGGCCGCTTATGCATCCGCGTGGTCGCCTTCATGTCCTTCATCAGCTGCTGGGCGAATCGGTTGGAAAACGCCTTGGTCTCGCGCTGAGCCAGGTCGATCAGGATATCGGCGACCTCGGTCGGCTCTTCGGTGAGATTGACGCCGCCGATCGCGTCCGCCTTGTTTTCAGCGTCGGCCAGCCGCTGCGCTTCGGCGTCGGACGCCTTATCGGACAGCGTGTAAATGGTGGCGCCCTGGGCGTCGCCCTCCTTACGCGGCAGCGCGTCGGCGTGGATCGAGACGAACAGCGCAGCGGACTGCTCGCGGGCGATCTTCACCCGGTCGCCGAGCGGGATGAAGGTGTCGTCGGCGCGGGTCAGCACCACGCGGAATTTGCCCTGCTGCGCCAGCCGGTCGCGCAGCGCCACGGCGAAATCGAGCACGATGGTCTTCTCGGCGACGCCATCGGCAGATTGGGTGCCATTGTCGATACCGCCGTGGCCGGGATCGATCACCACCACCGGGCGCGGATCGTCGGTCTCGACCTTCGGCAGCGGCACGCTCCGCGACACCGTCGCGGTGGTCTCGGTACCGGCCACCGTCGGGCGCAATTCGGCGACATTCTCGGCCGTCTGCAGCGCCTGCATGAAGGCGGCACGGTCGATCGACTCCAAATCGATCACCATCCGGCCGGGCTGACCGTTGGCGGGATCGAGGATCTCGGCCTTGGCGATCTTGGCCGGCCCGGTGAGATCGAGCACGATTCGCGAGCCGCCCGGCATGACGAGGCCGTAGCGAAACGCCTTGATCAGACCGCGCCCGCTCTCGCCGGTGCCCTTCGGCAGCCGGAAATTGACCTGCGGCAGGTCGATGACGACGCGATACGGATCGGCCAGCGCGAATGCGCGAAGCGGCACCTTCCCGTCCAGGTCGACGATCAGGCGGGTCTGGTGATCGTCACCGGCAATGCGGGCGTCAGATGCGATCGGAAAAGAAGTCGGAATGGGAGCGGCGGCAGGCGCAGCGGTCTCGGCGGAAGCGGCCGTCAGCATATAGGGCGTCAGCCACGACAATGCTGCAGCGCACGCACCGATTGCACAGTACAAAACAAAATGATTTGCGCGGCGTGCCAAACGAATCCCAACCCTCCCGGAAGTCGTTCTACCGCAATAGAACTGCACGGTTAATCGGACCTTAAGTGGCTCGGGATGAAACCTGCGGAGTGTTGCCGGGCCGTGACGCTCACCTTGCAACCGCCACCCAATCCACGTATGTATTTACTGCTGACGGTCTATACTACCGGTTGTGTCGCGTTCAGCCACTCGGTGCAGCGCTAAGTCCCCGATCCCAAACCCGGCGGATTTTGCGTTTTGCCGGCCCCTCCGAGCCAGCGCAGCGCGCGGCAGGTCAAGGAGTGCCGGCCCAGCCCGAGCGGCGTCCGTCCCCGGGCCTTCTCTTGTACCAGGGACGGTTCAACACTTCATGACCGGCCACATTCGGCACACCTGCCGGATGCCCTACTCCGGCTTAGCGCCTCGGCGCGGAGCCGGCCCATCAGCGAAACGACACGGCGGCCGATCGAGCCGCCACCTGTTCAGACGGGCCGACGCTTAATGCGCCAGACTGCGATGCCGAAACCGACCCACGCAAAGGCCGCGCCGCCGCGAAGCTCTCGCTTCGCTTTGCGCGTCGCCTCGGGTCTCCGACCGGCACGGCACACCGCGATGCGTTTCGGCCTTCCCCTCACCCCCGAATCAGGTGGACCGTCGCGTCTGCCGGCCGCGCTGCTTGCGCGAGCCGTTTCGCGCGCGCTTCGCCGACATGAGTTGAAAAATGGCCAACAAGATGCTGATCGACGCCACCCACCCGGAAGAGACCCGGGTGGTCGTGGTCCGTGGCAACCGCGTCGAAGAGTTTGATTTCGAAACCGCCCAGCGCAAACAACTCCGCGGCAACATCTATCTCGCAAAAGTCACCCGGGTCGAACCCTCGCTGCAAGCCGCCTTCATCGAATATGGCGGCAATCGCCACGGCTTCCTCGCCTTCAGCGAAATTCATCCCGACTATTATCAAATCCCGGTCGCCGACCGGCAGGCCCTGATCGAAGCCGACGAACGCGCCCACCGCGAAGCCGAAGAAGAAAGCGAGCAGCGCTCCAGCCGCCGCCGGTCGCGGCATCGCAGCCATCGCCGCCGCAACAACGGCGAGCGGGTGCAGAGCGAGATCGTCGAAGCCGTTGCCGACGTTGCGGCCGAGCAGCCGCACGAGGCTGCCGACCATCACGAGGCGCATGAGGTCGAGGCACACGTCGAGGGCGAGCGCCTGATGCACGAGCTGCCGGAGGGTGAGACCGCCGAGCAGCACGACGCCGCGCACGCCTCCGCCGATCACGAGCACCGCCACGTCGAAGCCGCGCCGTCCGAAGCTCCCGCTCCGTCCGAGCCTGAGGTGAGCGCCGCGGCCGCGCCCGTCGCGAACGAGCAGCCGGCGGTTGCCGAAGCTCCCGCGCCGGTCGAAGCCCCGCAGGCCGCGGCGTCGCACGACGACACCGACGCGCACGACGACGACCACGCCGAGGAAGGCGCCGGCTACGCCGAGGACGCGCCGTTCCCGATCGACGATCACCACGAGGCGGACGACGTCCACGGGGCGCACGACGATCACGCTGAAGCCGAGCACGAGGTCGAAACCGACTCCGAGGCGGAAGCCGAGGATGACGAGGAAGAGGACGACGAAGAGGAAGCCGAAGAGGACGTCGTCGAGTCCGTCGGCGGTGACGACGTGCTCGAGGAAGTGCCGGAACGCGCCTTCCGTCCGCGCCGGCAATACAAGATCCAGGAAGTCATCAAGCGCCGCCAGGTGATGCTGGTGCAGGTCGTCAAGGAAGAGCGTGGCAACAAGGGTGCGGCGCTCACCACCTACCTGTCGCTCGCCGGCCGCTACGCTGTTTTGATGCCGAACACCGCCCGCGGCGGCGGCATCAGCCGCAAGATCACCTCGGCCCAGGATCGTTCGCGGCTGAAGGAAGTGGTGCAGGACCTCGACGTGCCGGAAGGCATGGGCGTGATCCTGCGCACCGCCGGCGCCTCACGGACCAAGCCCGAGATCAAGCGCGACTTCGAATACCTGATCCGGATGTGGGAGACGGTGCGCGACGTCACGCTGAACTCGCAGGCGCCGAAGCTGGTCTATGAAGAAGGCTCGCTGATCAAGCGCTCGCTGCGCGATCTCTACAACAAGGAGATCGACGAGGTGCTGGTGGCCGGCGAAGCCGGATATCGCGAAGCCCGCGACTTCATGCACATGCTGATGCCGTCGCAGGTCCGCGCAGTGAAGCTTTATCGCGACGGCCAGCCGCTGTTCTCGCGGATGGGCGTCGAGAGCCAGCTCGACGCGATGTTCTCGCCGACCGTGCAGCTTCGCTCCGGCGGCTACATCGTCATCAACCAGACCGAAGCGCTGGTCTCGATCGACGTCAACTCGGGTCGCTCGACCCGCGAGCACCACATCGAGGACACCGCGCTCAAGACCAACATGGAGGCCGCCGAAGAAGTCGCCCGGCAGCTTCGGCTGCGCGACCTCGCCGGCCTGATCGTCATCGACTTCATCGACATGGACGAGAAGCGCAACAACCGCGCAGTCGAGCGCAAGCTCAGCGACTGCCTGCGGCAGGATCGCGCCCGCATCCAAGTCGGCCGTATCTCGCATTTCGGCCTGCTCGAAATGTCGCGCCAGCGCATCCGCGCCAGCGTGCTGGAAAGCTCGACCGAGCCCTGCCCGCATTGCGGCGGCTCGGGCCACGTCCGCTCGGTGTCCTCGGTGGCGCTGCAGCTGCTGCGCGGCCTCGAAGAGGTGCTGATGAAGGGCGCGACGCACAATCTGATCGTGCGCACCCGCACCGACGTGGCGCTGTACGTGCTCAACCACAAGCGCGGCCATCTGCGCGACCTCGAGACCGGCTTCCGGGTGTCGCTGTCGGTGCTGGCGGATCCGACCGTCAGCGGCCAGCAGTCGTTCGTGATCGACCGCGGCGAACAGGTCCACACGCTGGAGACCGCCAAGGCGCTGCTCGCGGCGCAGATTGCCGCCTCCCCGGCGCCGCTCGACGAGCCTGAGGATGACGACGGCTACGATTTCGAAGCCGAGATCGAGACCGACGAGACCGTCGGCCTCGCCGAGGATCAGGGCAGCGAAGCCGGCGAGAGTGAGGGCGAAGGCCGCAAGCGCCGTCGGCGCCGCCGTCGTCGGCGGTCGGGCGAGCCGCGTGACGCCGCCGAGGCCGGTGCAGTGAGCGAAGACGGCGAGCAGCCGTTCGTGACCGAAGGTGTCGAACAGGTCGGCGAAGCTGACGAAGGCGACGAGGCCGGCGAAGACGACGGCGAGACCGAAGTCCGCGCCGACCAGGGCGAGAACGGCGAACGCCGTCCGCGCCGCCGCGGTCGTCGTGGTGGCCGCCGCCGCCGTGGCACTGCGGATGGCACTGAGACCGAGGCCGGCGTGGTCGGCTCGATCAGCGACGAACTGAACGCAACCGACGAAGCCGAATCCGCCGATGCGGTCGCCGACTTCGACGGCGGCAGCCCGTCGGTGCAGCCGAGCTTCGAACCGGCAGCCGAGACCGAACAGCCGCATCACGCCGCGCCGCAGGACGCTGCGCCGTCCGAACCGCAGCACACGGCAGCCGCAGCCGCCGCACTCGACAGCGGCGACGCATCCGCCGAAGACGACAGTGCCGCGAAGAAGGCTGCGCGTCGCCGCTCCACGGTTCGCGAAAAGGTGAGCTTCGGCGCGCAGGCCGCCTCCGAAACGACGGCGGAAGCCGCGGCCGACGTGCAGCCCGAGCCGACCGCTGAGGCCGAGCAGCCCGCAGCGGCCGCGCCTGCGACAGAAGCCCCGGCCGCCGAGGCAGCAACGCAAGCAGCCGAGCAGCCCGCGCAGGAGCCCTCCTCCACCGCCCCGCGCCGCGTCGGCTGGTGGTCCCGCCGGTTCGGCGGCGGCAATTAAGCCGCCATCAAGACAACAGCTTCCAAAATGCCCGCGCACGCCGCGGGCATTTTCATTTCAGCCGCCAGCGGTCGGTTTGCGACCATCGCCCCATTTCAAATCATGGATATTGCCCATGGATACTCGGCCTGAGAGCACCCCAAACAGTCGCCGCTCGTCATCGAGATTCGAAGTCGGCGAGCGGCTACGCCAGACCGCCTTTCTGGACCAAACGCTACCGACCCGTACTCGCTATCAGAACTCACCCTATCGGGTGGACCCGAGCGAGAAGGCGCAGCTCCTCGCGCCGATGATCAGGAGCACTGCCGAGCGGTACTTCTCGAAGTACAAAATTAGCTGGCACCGCCATGCCAACCACGCGCTGTCGTCGCAGCAATGCTGCCTCAACTTTCTGATGCCGCTGGCTGAACAGCCCCGCCGCCTCTCGCAATTGATCGGCCGCGCTCTCGACATCGCCCCGCCCGATATGATGCCCGTCGAAGATGGCCCTGACGGACGGCCATGGTACGTCGGCTTCGAATGGAACGGTGGCGGGCACAACTATCTGAACGAGAGCAAGAACGGAAAGCCGCTGCAGCGCGGTGCCAACTCGACCTGCGCCGATGCCGTCGTCAGATTCTGCACGGATCAAGGCCCGGAGTTTCTGCTGATCGAATGGAAATACACGGAAAAGTACGGAGCCCCGATCCCAGCGAAAGGCAACTGCGAACGATGCAGTCGCTATACCGCAATCGCATTCGATCCGAACGGACCGTTGAAACGGAATCCAATGCTCAATCTGAAGGACTTCTTCTACGAGCCCTTCTATCAACTGCTCCGTCAACAGATGCTGGCGCACCGCATGCAGCTGGCGCAGCACGGTGGCGTGCGCCGTGTTCGGGTTCTGCACATTTCACCGGCCGGCAATCGCGCCCTGCACCGCGTCACCTCGCCCCCTCTGCGTGAGCTCGCGTTGGGCATCGATGCGTTCGATGTGTTCCGCTCGCTCGTTGTGCGCCCGAACGATTTCGTCAATCGCACTATCGAGGATCTGTTTCTGCCGACTCTCCGCGAAGCCGGAGCAGACGATCCATGGGCCTCTTATTTGACCCGGCGCTATCGCTTCCTGTCCGATGGCGCTTCCGTCGTCTCGTAGGACTCTGCGGACAGCTTACACCTGCGAAACAGAGCCCCAAAAACGCCGATGCCCGCGGCGAGCGCGGGCATCTCGTGATCAGAGCGAATGTTGCTGCGACGGCGTCAGCCGGTGGTGACGGCCGTCTCGACGTCGGACGGATCGATGGTGCGGTTGAGATTGGCGTGCAGGCGGTCGTGGTCGAGTTCGCCTTCCCACCACGACACGAACACCGCAGCAACACCGTTGCCGGTGATGTTGGTCAGCGCGCGGACTTCGCTCATGAACTTGTCGATCGAGAACACGATCGCCATCCCCGGCAGCAGCGCCGGATTGACCGCGGCGAGCGTGCCCGCGAGCGTCACGAAGCCGGCGCCGGTGACGCCGCTGGCGCCCTTCGAGGTCAGCATCGCCACCAACAGGATCGCGACCTGGTGGCTGAAGGTCAGTTCGATGCCGAGCGCCTGGGCGATGAACAGCGTCGCCAGCGTCATGTAGATATTGGTGCCGTCGAGGTTGAACGAATAGCCGGTCGGAACCACGAGGCCCACCACCGACTTCGAACAGCCGAGCCGCTCCAGCTTTTCCATCAGCTGCGGCAGCGCGCTTTCCGACGACGAGGTGCCGAGCACGATCAAGAGTTCGTCCTTGATGTAGGCGATGAACTTGAAGATGTTGAAGCCGACGAACCGCGCAATCAACCCGAGCACCAGCACCACGAACAGCGCGGCAGTGGCATAGAACAGCAGCACCAGCCCGAGCAGGTTGCTGAGCGCGGCCGGGCCGTATTTGCCGATGGTGAAGGCCATCGCGCCGAACGCACCAATCGGCGCCGCCTTCATCACGATGGCGATGACGCCGAACACTGCGTGCGCGGCATCGTCGATCACGTCGCGCAGCCGATGGCCGCGCTCGCCCAGCGCCATCAGCGAGAAGCCGAACAGCACCGCAAACAGCAGCACCTGCAGGATGTCGCCCTGCGCGAAGGCGCCGACCACGCTATCCGGGATGATATGCAGCACGAAGTCGACCGCCTTCAGATGGCTGGCCTGATCGACGTATTTCGCCACCGCACCGGCGTCCGGCTTGGCGGCGAGACCGTGCCCGACCTGGAAGATGTTGCCGACGATCAGGCCGAGCAGCAGCGCGAAGGACGACACCACTTCGAAATACAACAGCGCCTTGACGCCGACGCGGCCGACCTTGCGGGCGTCCTGGATATGGGCGATGCCCGACACCACGGTGCAGAAGATGATCGGCGCGATCACCATCTTGATCAGTTTGACGAAGCCGTCGCCGAGCGCCTTGATCCATTCGTTGGTGGCGAGGTGCGGCGACAGCCAGCCGACCAGCACGCCGACCACGATCGCGAACAGCACCTGGACGTAAAGCACCTTGTAGAACGGCTTCGACTTGCCGCGTTGCGGCAGTGCTGGTGCATCGATATGGGTCGTTGCCGACATGGCGATCACTCCACTCGCTTGATGCCTGTCGAACGAAAAGACGTTGCTGGCCGACCGCAGGCAGTCCGGTCGACCTAGTCGATTGAAGAACGAACCGTCAGCGTTGGCGGTCGACGATGCGGCGCACCGCGGGCAGCAAGGCCGCGCCAAGCGCGGACTTGACCAGCGAGCCGGCGAGGAACGGAACCACCCCGACCCACCACGCCTTGGTGAGGCCGAGATCGAGACCGAAGGCGAGCCAGGCGAAGCCGAGCGTCAGAATGGCGAGATGGCCGGCGAGCATTGCGGCGAACAGCTTGGCCACCGAGCGGTCGAAGCCGCGTTCGGCGCACCAGCCGACCAGGACGGCGGCGACCACGAAGCCGGCCAGATAGCCGGCGGTCGGGCCGAACAGCGGCGCCAGCCCGCCCACCGGCCCGGCGAACACCGGCAGGCCGGCGGCGCCTTCGGCGACATAGGCGAGCACGGTCGCGGCGCCGAGCCGGGCGCCATAGGCGGCGCCGATCAGCACCACCACCAGCGTCTGCAGTGTCATCGGAACCAACGGCAGCGGCAGGTTGACCTTGGCGGACAGCACCAACAGCCCCGAACCGCACGCGATCAACACAGCCGCCCGCAACCAGGAGGAGAATCCGTCCGAGCGCCGCGGCCATACATCGGCTGCGAGCGCGGTGTGGCCGCCGATCCTGGGCGGCGCGGACGAACCGAGCGGCAAGGGAATTCTCCCGGGAGGAAATAGTCGCGGGAGCCTATAGCGACGAATTGCCGCTCAGATCAAGCAGCGAAATTGCCGATACAGTCATTCAGACGAAATTATCGTCCAAGCCAAGCCGTGATTCGTCGCACCGCCTCGCGCATGTCGTCGGCCGAACGGGCGTAGGAAAACCGCACGAAGCTCTTGCCGCGCACCGGATCGAAATCGATCCCTGGGGTTGCCGCCACCCTCGCCTCTTCCAGCATCCGCTTGGTGAAGTCGTAGCTGTCGGCGGTGAAGGCGGAGACGTCGGCGTAAAGATAGAACGCGCCGTCCGCCGGCAGGAACTCGGTCAAGCCGGCTTTCGGCAGCCCTTCGATCAGGATCGCGCGGTTTTCTTCATAGCCGCGCTTGACCGCTTCCATCTCGGCGCGCCCGTCGAACGCCGCCTCGGCGGCAATCTGCGACAACGTCGGCACCGAAATCGCCAAATTCTGCTGCAGGCGCTCAACCGGCCGCACCATGTTCTCCGGCAGCACCATCCAGCCGACGCGCCAGCCGGTCATGCAGAAGTATTTCGAGAACGAGTTGATCACCACCGCGTTCGGCGACAGCTCCGCGGCGGTCACCGCCGGGAACGCGTAGTCGAGACCGTGATAGATCTCATCGGAGATGAAGCGGATGCCTTCGCTTTCGGCGACCGCGATCAGTTCGGTCAGCGCCTCGCGTGTCATCATCGTGCCGGTCGGATTGGCGGGGCTGCCGACCAGCACGCCCTTCAGCGGCGCCTTGCGGTGCGCAGCGAGCAGTGCTTCGCCGGTCAGCGCATGACGCGTCTCGCTGTGCGTCTCGATCGGCACCGGCACGCAGCCGAGCGCGTTCAGAATGTGGCGATACGGCGGATAGCCCGGCACCGTCACCGCGACGCGATCGCCCGGTTCGAACAGCGCCAGGAACGACAGGATGAACGCGCCCGACGACCCGGTGGTGACCACGATGCGGTCAGGATCGACATCGCAGCGATAGGTTTCGCGATAATGCTTCGCGATCCGTGCGCGCAGCGACGGAATCCCGAGCGCGGAGGTGTAGTCGATCCGGCTGCTGTCGAGCGCCGCATGTGCGGCAGCGAGCGCGGCGCGCGGCGCCGGCGCCCACGGCTGTCCGACTTCCATATGAATGACGTGACCGCCGGCCGCTTCGATGCGGTCGGCCGCCGCCATCACGTCCATCACCATGAACGGCGGTACGTCGCTGCGGGCGGACGCGGTCAACAATCCGCGCGCACGTTGTGTCTTGGTCGCATCGAGCATCGAATTCTGCTATCCCCGCGCGGTCTGTTCGGTGAACCCGCTGCGCGCCGCGCCGCTGCCGTCTTGCTGGGCCGACTTGGAGATACCCGGAATTCGATGCTCGGCCAATGCTGAAGGACATTGCAGTTTTCGCCGGACGGCTATGCCCGTCCGCACGCAAGCAGGCGTCGCGGCTGGTCGCGGGGCTCACCGCGCTCGCGCTGGCGATCACGCTGGTTCCCGCGCTGGCGCAGGCCCCCACGCAGAAGGGACCGCCGCTGCTGCGCGACACCGAGACCGAGCAGTTGCTGCGCGACTACACCCGGCCGATCCTGCGCGTCGCCGGACTGGAGAAACAGAACATCCAGGTCGCGATCATCAACGATCCGACCTTCAACGCCTTCGTCGCCGACGGCCACCGCATCTTCGTCAACTACGGCGCGCTGCTGCAGTCGGAAACGCCGAATCAATTGATCGGCGTGCTGGCGCACGAAACCGGCCACCTTGCCGGCGGCCATCTCTCCAAGCTGCGCACCCAGCTCGCGCAGGCGCAGACGCAGATGATCGTCGCGATGCTGCTCGGCGTCGGCGCGATGGTGGCAGGCGCCAGCGCCGGCCCGAACAGCGGCGCCGCCAATATCGGCGCGGCGGCGATCACCGCGCCGCAGGAAGTGATCCGGCGCAACCTGCTGTCGTATCAGCGCCAGCAGGAAGAGAATGCCGACCGCGCCGCGGTGAAGTTTCTCAATGCCACGCAGCAATCTGCGAAGGGCATGTACGAGACCTTCCAGCGCTTCACCAACGAGAGCCTGTTCGCGGCGCGCGGCGCCGATCCCTATGCGCAATCGCATCCGATGCCGGCCGAACGCGTCTCTGCGCTCGCCGAACTGGCGCGGACCAGCGCGTATTGGGACAAGAAGGACGATCCGGCGCTGCAGATGCGCCACGACATGATGCGCGCCAAGGTGTCGGGCTTCATGGAACGGGCCGATACGGTGTACCGGCGCTATCCGGCGTCGAACACCAGCCTTCCGGCGCGCTACGCACGCGCGATCGCCAGCTATCTGCATGGCGATCCGCGCTCGGCGCTCGCACAGATCGACGGCTTGATCCAGGCTCAGCCCAACAATCCCTATTTCTATGAGCTACGCGGTCAGGCGCTGCTCGAAGGCGGCAAGCCGGCTGAAGCGATCGCGCCGCTACGCAAGGCGGTGGCGATGACCAATGGCGCGCCGCTGATCCAGATCCTGCTCGGCCAGGCGCTGGTCGCCAGCAACAACAAGGCCTACACCGACGAAGCCATCCAGATCCTGCGCGGCGCGCTCGGCCGCGAGGGCGAAGTGCCGCTCGGCTACAGCCATCTGGCCATGGCCTACGGCCAGAAGGGCAACTACGCCGAGGCCGATCTTGCCTCGGCGCAGGCGGCTTACTTGCGAGGTGATGCCAAGACCGCGCGCGAGCTTGCGGCCCGCGCCAAGACCCGCTTCCCGGTCGGCTCGCCGGGCTGGGTCAAGGCCGACGACATCGTCGCGGCGAAGATGCCGGGCCAGAAATAGCGTTCCGCGCGTCATTGTCGCGCCGCGGCGCATTGTCCCGTGTGCATGGCTCTGTCACACTCCCGGCGCGGCGATCTTGTCGGCTTGAGTCTCGCGATCGTCCAAGATTCGCGACGGTTGCGTTGAGCGCTCGGCGCTCACCAGCAAACAGCATCGCTGCTCCAACATCGGGAGAAACATCCATGACCAACTCGACACGACCCGCGGGTAACAAGCCCCGAAAGTTCATCACGCGTGCGCTGGCGAGCGTTGCGCTGCTGACGATGTACGGTTTGGGGATGATCGCCACCACCGGCGCGGCCATGACGCTGGCCTCGACGCCCGCGCATGCGCAGCGCGGCTGGGGCCGCGGGCGTGGACGTGGATGGGGTCGCGGCCGTGGGCGCGGCTGGGGTGGCCCGGGCGCCGCGGTCGGCATCGGCATCGGCGCAGCGATCGTTGGCGGCGCAATCGCTGCCAGCCAGGCCGAAGCGGCACGGCAGCAGGACTACTGCGCACGGCGCTTCCGATCGTACAATCCGGCGACCGGCACCTACATCGCCAAGGGCGGCCGCGAGATGCCCTGCCCGTAGCCGTACCGAGATAGGACGTACCGAGATAAGACATTGGTCGGGCGGTGCATGATCATCATGCACCGCCCGACGCTTTTTGCGGATGCTTTTGCGACGAGTTCCTTGATCCTGCGGTGCGGAATCTCCATTTAGAAGGTCTCCATCCTTCCACGCGCACGACCTCGTTCGGCGCGTAATCCAGCACTCACCAAACGTACAGGAGACCGTACCGATGTCCCTTCATATCGGCGACATTGCCCCCGACTTCACCGCCGACACCACCAAGGGCAAGATTTCGTTCCACGACTTCATCGGCAGCTCCTGGGTCTTCTTCTTCAGCCACCCCGCCGACTTCACCCCGGTCTGCACCACTGAGATGGGCAAGACCGCCAAGCTGGCGCAGCCGTTCGCGTCGCGGAACGTCAAGCCGATCGGCCTGTCGACCGACACGGTGGACGAGCATCTGAAGTGGATCGCGGACGTCAACGACACCCAGCAGACCGACCTGCAATTCCCGATCATTGCCGATCCGGACCTGAAGGTCGCCAAGCTCTACGACATGATCCATCCGAACCAGAGCGATACCGCTGCGGTGCGTTCGGTGTTCATCATCGATCCGAACAAGAAAATCCGCCTCACCATGACCTATCCGATGAACGTCGGGCGGAACTTCGACGAGATCCTGCGCGTGATCGACGCGCTGCAGTTCGCCGATAAGCACACCGTCGCGGCCCCGGCCGACTGGCGCCCGGGCGACAAGGTCATCATCCCGCTGTCGGTCAAGGGCGAAGCCGCCACCAAGGCGTTCCCGCAGGGCTGGGAAGAACCCCGCCCCTATCTGCGCCTGACCACCATCAAGTAACTCGGCACGCGATCTGACGACGCCGGCGTTCGGTTCTCCCGGGCGCCGGCGTCGTTGCGTCGCACCGGCCTCAGGCCCTGCCTGACCGGATCGTGTTCACAAAAACCGCGTATTTGCCGGGGAAAAGCGCTATGAAACGTCCGAATCCACGCGTCTTTTCCACGACCTGACCCGCCGAAGGGATCCGCCTATGCTGTCGTTCCGCCCGCTCGCCACAGCCCTGCTCGCGCTCGCCATCGTTGGCGCGCCGGCCGTTGCCTCGGCGCAGAAATTCTCCGACGAGCAGCGGAGCCAGATCGAATCCATCATCAAGGAATATCTGGTGTCGCATCCCGAGGTGCTCGAAGAAGCCTCGGAAGAGCTCGGCAAGCGCCAGGCTGCGGCGCAGGCCGAAAAGCATCAGCAGGCGATCAAGGACAACGCCGACATCATCTACAATTCTTCGCGCGGCGTGACGGTCGGCAACAAGAACGGCGACGTCACCATGGTCGAGTTCTTCGACTACAATTGCGGTTACTGCAAACGCGCGATGACCGACATGATGGAGCTGATTAAGGGCGATCCGAACCTGAAGGTCGTTCTGAAGGAATTCCCCGTGCTCGGCCCGCCCTCGGTCGAAGCCGCTCAGGTCGCGATCGCCGTGCGGATGCAGGACCCGACCGGCAAGAAGTATCTCGACTTCCACCAGAAGCTGCTCGGCGGCCGCGGTCAGGCCGACAAGGCGCGCGCGCTCGCGGCCGCGAAGGACGCCGGTCTCGACCCCGCCAAGATCGAAAAGGACATGAACAGCCCGGAAGTGCGCGCCACCATCGAAGAGAGCTTCAAGCTCGCGGAGTCGATGGGCATGAACGGCACGCCGAGCTACGTGATCGGCAAGCAGGTGGTGGTCGGCGCGGTCGGCCTCGACACGCTGCGCCAGAAGATCAACACCGCGCGCTGCGGCAAGGACAAGTGCTGAGCACGATCGTCGCCTGAATTGGCATCGCCAGTCGTCGTCTGTTGCCGGCGCTGGCGGTGTTGCCAAATGATCATGCCGAACGTTTCAGTCCGACCTGCAGCCCGCTCGGCTGCCTAGTCCTTCGATAAACAGCTCATTGGCGATTTCGAAGACGGTTTCCGTCTCGACGGCCAGATACGAGCGAGCCAGTTTCCTGAGCACCGGAAACTCGGCAGACGGCAGCTCTTCCATTTCCACGACTTCGGACTCGCGAGCCGGCCGGACCAGCCCGCTGATCTCCGCCGTGCACAGACCGATCACGCCGGCGTACCAGGCGAGGCAGACGGCGGGAGCCTCCGCGTCGGACACGCCGGCGTCGGCCAGCGCGCGATGAACCATTTCGATGTGCGGGAAGTCGGCGACCCCGGTGTTGAGAAATCTCTGAAGCAGAGGAAACGTGTTGGGATAGCGGAGCGCCAGCGCACGATGATCGCGCGCGTGGGTACGGAGCCGATCCTGCCAAGGCAGGTCGTGGCCGACCGGCGAGAGCTTCGCGACCAGCGCGTCGGCCATCGCGCGATACATGCCGTCCTTGTTCTTGAAGTGATAGAGGATCGCCATCGGATCGCAGCCGACTCTGTCGCCGAGTTTGCGCACGCTGAAGGCGGCCTCTCCCACCTCCTCCATCAGACCCACCGCGGTCTCGACGATCACCTGCTTGGCAAGACCGCGCGGGCCGGAGCTCGCGCGGGTCTTGGTGTGCGATTTTGTGTCTGCGGTCGACGTCATTCGGCCCATTCAGGATCACCTGTGAAAACGACGGTCAGCCAACGGTTCGGTCCGTCATCGCCAACCAGATCTCCGATCTCGTCCCGCAACACGTCCCATTCGCCGATCGTGCGCGCCGGCGCATCGGCAGGAACGATGAAGTACAATTCGATCTCCTTCGATCGTCCGACCCGCGCCACGTAGGCGCGGTAGGAGACGAAGCCGTGCTTGGCGACGAATGCCGCCGCCACCGTGTCCAGGTGCTTCTTCAGATCGACCGGCGTCACCAGGAAGATGTCGGCCAGCGCCTGCCGCACCGTCGAGACCGGCAGCGGAATGATGAGCACGCACACCGCAGCCAGAACCGCCGGATCGATGTAGGGCGAAATCCATTGCCATGATGTCCCCTGCACCGCCAGACCGATCATGAAGGCGATCAGCAGCGCGGCGCTGATGCCGGCCGACATGATCCAGCCGCGCACGTCGAGGCGAACGAACTCCGATCCGATCTTGCGATTGGCGCGCCATTCCACGGCGGCGATGCCCGCGCAGGCGATCACCGTCACGGCCGCGTAAATCAGCGCCGAGCCGAACTCCAGATCACGCCCGCCGCTCAGCAGGCTGCCGATCGCCGTGACCAGCGCGTAGAGCGCCGCACTGATCAGCAAGGTGGCGTTCAGCCCGAGCACCATCGGCTCGAGGTGCCAAAGGCCGAACGAAAAGCGTTCTCTGAGCTTGCGCGACAGATGATCCGCCACCGCGTAGGACGTGATCAGGTTGACCACGATTAGCGACAGCAGGCTCATCCCCGCATCGATCAGGGAATACACCCCATCGAACACGATCGAGAACGATCCCGAGAACAGGCCGAAGCCGATGCCGAGAAAAGAGATCACGAATGTCACGGCGATCGAGGTTCTCAACACGCCGCGTTCGTCTGACAGATCAAAAAATGAGAGCAGTCCGCTCATGGTTCGCTCGCAGTCCGAGCCTGGCGTCGCGAGTGAGCTCTCGGACACGCGCGTCCGCATCCTATGCAGACGGGTGAAAGACCGGCGGTCCGGCCAAGAGCCTGATTGAGGGTCGCGAAACCTGTCGCGACAACACCGTGAGAAGCTCTCGCAACGCTGTCAGCCGCTGACGGTAGCCAATTTCTACACTGTAGAGATTGGCGAGGCAACCGTACGATGCCGCGCCATCCTGACGCAGAAATGACGGCACCCGCCACCTGCCCGATGGCACGTCAGGTTTATGCGCGGGCATCCGCAATCGGCCCACGTTCATCGTTTACGGATGCGAATTTCAGAAGGGGTCTAGGACGGAAACTCGGTTTCGGCGACGTCGACGCGGTCGGCGTGCAGCGACCATTCCGGCAGCCGCTCCTGTTCGCAGAACCGCTGCTTGGCGAGCTCGATCGCGCCATCGCTGGTTTCAGCGTCGACCTCCAGCAGGCCCTGGCAGATTTCCTCGTGCCGGCCGTTCTCGCCGAGGATGCCCTTCATAAATCGCACGATGTAGCGAGCCATGACACCTCCGGTTGGAGTCTCGCGGCGAAGGTGCACGCCTGAATTCGCATCGGCTGGTTCAGGCTGCTGGCCGCGAGCGTTTGGGTCGGGCAATCGCGACCGGATCATTGGGTCGCACGGAGCCTCACGGACCGTCAGACTAGTCCGAACATGACGGTTCGACAAAACAAAACTCCGGGAACGTCAGCGTACGGAACTCCTCATCTCCGCGGGAACGGTGCTGCAGGGATGAAGTTGAGGCACGGGCAGGCACATGGGAGAGCCCCAATGAACCATCGCTTGTTGCTGTCAGTCGCCGCCGCCGCACTGATCGCTGGCGGAGCCGCCAACGCGCAGTCGTCATCCTCCGGTAGTTCCAGCGGCAGTGGCGGCGCCGCCACCTCCGCGCCATCGGTCGGACAATCCGCGCCCGCGCCAAGCGGTGCCGGTGCTTCGCAGATGCAGCGCTCCGACTCCGACCGCTCCACCACTTCGCGCGAATCCCCGGCGATGGATCGCAGCGCCAACGATGCCACCAAGGGTGTCAGCGATCATGATCGCGACCGCTCCAAGATGAAGGCCGAAGACCGCAACGAGCGAAGTGGCAACCGCAATGCCGACAATGACCGCGATCACGACAGTAAAATGCAGCGCGGTGCCGACAACGACCGCGACCACGACCGGAGCAAGCAACGCGGCGCGGATAACGACCGCGACCGGTCGTCGACCACCACCGGCCAAGCCGGCGCCCGGGCGCAACTCTCGACCGAGCAGCGCACCAAGATCACCACGGTGATCAAGAACCAGCACATCGAGCCGCAAACCAACGTCAACTTCTCGATCTCGGTCGGCACGCGCGTGCCGCGCGAGGTCCACTTCCATCCGCTGCCAACCGAGATCGTGACGGTCTATCCGGATTGGCGCGGCTACGAGTTCTTCATGGTGCGCGACGAGATCGTGGTGGTGAATCCGCGCACGCTGGAAATCGTCGCCGTCCTCGACATCTGATCCAGGCACTCCGATACAGGGGGCGGTCATGGCCGCCCCCTGTGCATTACCTTAGGTGCCCCGGCACCACGCCGCGGCCTCGATTGCGAACAATTCCTGTCGGTTGCGCAGGCGAACTCGTCCAAAGCATCAGGGATTTCATCCCCTGTTCGAGCCTGTTCAGGCTTCCCCTCAGCCCCGAGGTTACCTATAACGCCCGCGATCAGGTGAATTTCGCCGGATTCCGACAGGCTGTGCGGCGGGTTGTCCCGCTCGGCTGGATCAGATTCGCAAAAATTGCCGGAATTTTCGATGGCTCAGACGATTTACGTGCTGAACGGCCCGAACTTGAATCTGCTCGGGACCCGTGAGCCGGAAATCTACGGTCGCGCCACCTTGGCCGATGTCGAGAAGCTGTGCGCCGAGACCGCCGCCGGTTTCGGTCTGGTCGCCGTCTGCCGTCAGTCCAACCACGAAGGCCAGCTGATCGACTGGATTCACCAGGCGCGCAGCGAAAAGGTGGCTGGTCTCGTGATCAATGCCGGTGGCTACACCCACACCTCGATCGCTCTGCATGACGCCCTGGTCGGCGTGCAGATCCCGACGGTGGAAGTCCATGTTTCCAACGTATTTGCGCGTGAGGACTTCCGTCACCACTCCTTCATCGCGAAGGCCGCCTTCGCCAGCCTGTGCGGCTTCGGCATCGACGGCTATCGCCTGGCCATCACCGGCCTCGCCGCCAGACTCGGCGCCCGCACCACGGCCTGAGCCCGCCCGTTCACTCAAGACATCTGGATCGACACACCATGGCCCGCCAGCCTGCAGAGAAAACCGCCGCCGAGCCGACCACCGCCCCGGCGACCGACGACAGCAGCCTGATCCGCGAACTCGCGGTGCTGCTGGATGAGACCAACCTGACCGAGATCGAGATCGAACGGGCCGGTCTGCGCGTGCGCGTCGCCCGCAACGTCAGCATCGCCGCAGCGGTACCGGCAGCCTACGCGCCGGCACCCGCCGCCGGTGGCGCGGCAGCCGCGAAAGACACCTCGTCGGTCGATCTCGCCAAGCATCCGGGCGTCGTCACCTCGCCGATGGTCGGCACCGTGTACTGGGCACCGGAGCCGGGCGCCAAGCCGTTCATCGATGTCGGCAGCCGGGTGTCGGTCGGCGAGACGCTGTTCATCGTCGAGGCGATGAAGACCATGAACCAGATTCCTTCGCCGAAGGCCGGCATCGTCACCCAGATCCTGGTCGAAGACGGCCAGCCGGTCGAGTTCGGCGAGCCGCTGGTCGTGATCGAGTAAGCGGCGGATCGGACGCAGCGATTAGCGAGTGAAACAAGCCGCTTAGCTGCATCTTTTTCCGTACTCCCTTCGCTACTCGCCACTCGCCTCTTTGGCCTCACAGCGCGGTTAAGCCGATGTTCGATAAAATCCTGATAGCTAATCGCGGCGAGATCGCCCTGCGCGTGCTGCGCGCGTGCAAGGAGCTCGGCATCGCCACGGTCGCGGTCCACTCCACCGCCGACGCCGACGCGATGCACGTCCGCCTCGCCGACGAGAGCGTGTGCATCGGCCCGCCGCAGTCCAAGGACAGCTACCTCAACGTCCCGGCGCTGCTCGCCGCCTGCGAGATCACCGGCGCCGATGCGGTGCATCCGGGCTACGGCTTCCTGTCCGAGAACGCCCGCTTCGCCGAAATCCTCGACGACCATAATCTGCACTTCATCGGCCCCAAGGCCGAGCATATCCGCCTGATGGGCGACAAGATCGAGGCCAAGAAGACCGCCAAGCGGCTCGGCATCCCGGTGGTGCCGGGCTCCGACGGCGCAGTCGGCCCCGACGACGATGCGATGTCGATCGCCAAGGAGATCGGCTTCCCGGTGCTGGTCAAGGCCGCGGCAGGCGGCGGCGGCCGCGGCATGAAGGTCGCGCACACCGCCGACGATCTGGCGCTGGCGATCTCCACCGCCGGCAACGAAGCCAAGGCCGCGTTCGGCGACGCCTCGGTATATCTGGAAAAGTACCTGCAGAAGCCCCGCCACATCGAGATCCAGGTGCTCGGCGACGGCCGTGGCGGCGCGATCCATCTCGGTGAGCGCGACTGCTCGCTGCAGCGCCGGCATCAGAAGGTGTGGGAGGAAAGCCCCTCGCCCGTGATCAGCCCGGAAGCGCGCGCCCGGATCGGCGGCATCTGCGCCAAGGCAATGCAGGAGATGCAGTATCTCGGCGTCGGCACCATCGAATTCCTCTACGAGGACGGCGAGTTCTATTTCATCGAAATGAACACCCGCATCCAGGTCGAGCATCCGGTGACCGAGATGATCACCGGCATCGATCTGGTGCTGGAGCAGATCCGGATCGCCGCCGGCGGCGACCTGCCGGTGACCCAGGACGAGATCACCCTCAACGGTCATGCGATCGAGTGCCGGGTCAACGCTGAGAACCCGGTGACCTTTCGGCCGTCGCCAGGCAAGATCTCGCGCTACCATCCGCCCGGCGGCCTCGGCATCCGGATCGATTCAGCGGTGTATCAGGGCTACACCATCCCGCCCTATTACGACTCGCTGGTCGGCAAGCTGATCGTCCACGGCAAGACCCGGGGCGAGTGCCTGATGCGGCTGCGCCGCGCGCTCGACGAGATGGTGGTGGACGGCATCGAGACCACCTTGCCGCTGTTCCGCGCCCTGGTGCGTGAGCCGTCGATCATCGATGGCGACTACCACATCCACTGGTTGGAGCAGTATCTCGCTTCGGGCGATCCTGCAGCTTAGCGGCCTAACCTCTTGCAGCGGGTTCGCTTTCCTTGCGAGCCCGCTTGTTCCAGCCGAAACGAGCACATCCCAAATTCTCCTGCCTCCCTCGGGAACCTTTCCGCCTCAGCGGCGTTAGAAAGCGTTCTGAGTTTTGCCTTGCGACGCCTGGGGGATGGCTTGCCTGATTTCGTTCGTGCTGGAGGCGCGCGGTGACGCCTGAATCCGCGCGCAAACGCTCGTTTGCCCAGATCACCCTGCTGTCGCTGTCGTTCGCCGTGCTGGTCGCGATCAGCCTCGCCTCGGTGTACTGGCTGCAGAAGGCGCGCGAGGACAACGCCTGGGTCGCCCACACCCTGGAAGTCCAGAACCAGATCGCGCTGGCTCAGTTGCAGCTCCGCCGCGCCGAGAGCGCCGAGCGCGGCTATGTCCTGACCCGCCAGGACGACCTGATCGCCCAGTTCGAGGAAGCTGCATCCGACGTGGTGCCGCGGCTGAAGCGGCTGCGCGACTTCGTCGCCGACAATACCGCTCAGGTCCCCTACATCGACCAGGCGATCGCCTCCGCGACCGCGCGCATCGAACGGTTTCGCCAGGTGATCGCGCTGGCACAGCAGGACCAAATCGACGAAGCCCGGCAATTGCTGCGCGACATCGATGGCCGCCGCGCGATGGACACCCTGACCTCGTCGCTGACGGCGATGCGGCAGGAGGAAAACCGGCTGTTTTCGGAGCGCACCACCGAGGCCGATCGCAGCCAGGCGCTCGCCACCATCATCACCACCACCGGCTCGGGGCTGGTGCTGGTGCTCGCCGGACTATCGATCTTTCTGGTTCGCCGCTCAGCGCGGGCGCGCGACGAGGCCGAAAACCAGCTGCGTGAGAACAACCTCAACCTCGAATCCACCGTGCAGGAACGCACCACCGACCTGCGCGAGGCCAACGAGGAGATCCAGCGCTTCGCCTACATCGTCAGCCACGATCTGCGCTCGCCGCTGGTCAACATCATGGGCTTCACCAGCGAGCTCGAGGAACTGCGGAGCGACATCTTCCGCCGGATCGCGACGCTGAGCCGCGAAGTCGCCGGCAAGCAGAGCGCCGCCAACGCCGATAGCGACGGCGAGCCGGAGCTCGAACCCGCCGACCGCCAGCTCTCCGAGGATTTCACCGAAGCGCTCGGCTTCATCAAATCCTCGATCGGCAAGATGGACCGCCTGATCAGCGCCATCCTCAATCTCACCCGCGAAGGCCGCCGCCAGTTCCAGCCGGTGCGGATCGACACCCGTGAGTTGATCGAGAACATCGCCTCGACGGTGGCGCATCAGGCCGCCGAGGCCGATGCGCAGATCCGCATCGAGCCGCTGCCCGAGATCGTCAGCGATCGGCTGGCGCTCGAACAGATCTTCTCAAATCTCATCGATAACGCTCTGAAATATCTGAAGAACGGTGTGCCGGGTGACATCGTGGTCCGGGGCCGGCAGAAGCTCGGCTTCGTGATCTTCGAAATCACCGACAATGGCCGGGGGATCGATCCCAAGGACCACCAGAGAATCTTTGATCTTTTCCGCCGCGCCGGTACACAGGACCGGCCCGGCCAAGGGATCGGCCTCGCCCATGTGCGAGCGCTGGTCCGACGCCTGGGCGGCACCATGTCGGTGTCATCCGCGCTCGGCGAAGGCTCGACCTTCACCATCACCCTGCCGGCCAAATGGGCGGCGAATAAGAACCAGGAACAGCGCGCATGAGTAACCCAGTCACCATCATCATGATCGAGGACGACGAGGGTCATGCCCGTCTGATCGAGCGGAACATCCGCCGTTCCGGCGTCAACAACGAGATCATCCCGTTCACCTCCGGGACAGCCGCTTTGAATTATCTGTTCGGCAGCGATGGCACCGGCATCGAACACAAGCACCGCGCGCTCTTGGTGCTGCTCGACCTCAATCTGCCCGATGCCAGCGGCATCGACATCCTGCGGCGGATCAAGGAGAACGATCATCTCAAGACCACCCCGGTGGTGGTGCTGACGACGACCGACGATGCGCACGAGATCAAGCGCTGCTACGAGCTCGGCTGCAACGTCTACATCACCAAGCCGGTGAACTACGAGAGCTTCGCCAACGCGATCCGCCAACTCGGCCTGTTCTTCTCGGTCATCCAGGTCCCTCAGCCCGACGCTCCATGACAGACGCCAAGCCGACCCTGCTCTATATCGACGACGACGAGGCGCTTGGCCGCCTCGTGTCGCGCGGCCTGCAGCGGCAGGGATTCAGCGTCGAACACGTGCTGAGCGGCGAAGCCGGCCTGGAGCGGTTGCGCCAGGGTGGCGTCGACGTGATCGCGCTCGATCAGTATATGCCCGGCCTCGACGGGCTGGAGACGCTGGAGCAGATCCAGGCGATCCCGGATCCGCCGCCGGTGGTGTTCGTCACCGCCTCGCAGGATTCCAAGATCGCCGTCACCGCACTGAAAGCCGGGGCCGACGATTATCTGGTCAAGGACGCCCAGGGCGAGTTCGTGCCGCTGCTGCAGGTCGCCGCCGACCAGGCGCTGAAGCAGGCGATGGTGCGCAAGGCGCGCGACGACGCCGAAGCCGAAGTGCGCGCCTCCCGCGACCGCTACGCGGCACTTGCTGCCGAACGCGAAATGCTGCTGCGCGAGGTCAACCACCGCGTCGGCAATTCGCTGCAAATCATCGCCTCGCTGCTGCATCTGCAGGCCTCGTCCAGCAAAGAAGAAGAGGTCAAGGCGGCGCTGACCAATGCGATGGGCCGCGTCGCCGCGGTCGCGCAGGTGCACCGCCGGCTCTACACCTCGCACGACCTCAAGAGTGTGATGCTCAACCAGTATCTCGAGGCGCTGCTCGAAGACTTGCGGCGTTCGGCCGAAGGCAACCGGATGTCGCGGCTGACGCTGGCGGCGCAGCCGGTCGAGACCGATCCGGACCGCGCCGTCGCGATCGGCATCATCGTCAACGAGCTGGTGATGAACGCCGTCAAATACGCCTACCCCGAGGGCAAGGGCCCGATCCATGTCGAGCTGACGGCGAGCGGCGACGACCTCGAACTGGTGATCTCCGACGACGGCGTTGGGCTCAACGTCAAAGCCAACCCGCAATCGACCGGCATGGGCCAGCGCATCGTCAGCGCGATGGCCGCCAAGCTCGAAGCCGACGTCGAGCGCGATCCGCGGCACGCCGGCACCCGGATGGTGCTGCGCTTCCGCCGCGTCAACGCGCCGGCCACGCCCGCCCCCGAGCCCGCAGCTCCCTGACCTTGTGCGCCCGCCAGGGTGACACCAGCCCGCCTGCGCACTACACAGGCCGCGGGTTCTCCGGCCGGACGAACCGCCGGACCTGACCTGTCTGCCGGCGACCTCTGAGCGACCAAAGGCGACGACTGTGCTTCCCTGGATTCAATTAGCCACCGCGAAAGTCCCCGGCGGCGGCGAATTGCGCCTGATGCGGCGCGGCGAGGAATTCTCGATCCGGCTCGACGCCAACGAGCTGATGAACAGCCGGCTCGGCGGCTCCGAGGAGGCGCTCGCCACCCTCGCCTGCCAGAAGCTCGCCGGCCGGCCTCGTCCGCGTGTCCTGATCGGCGGCCTCGGCATGGGCTTCACGCTGCGCGCCGCACTGAAGGTCTTCGGCGCCGACGCCGTCATCGAGGTCGCCGAACTCGTGCCTGAAGTGATCGACTGGGCCCGCGGCGAGATGGCCGCGCTGTACGGCGACAGCCTGACCGATCCCCGCGTCAGCATCCTGCAGCGCGACGTTGGCGAGCTGATCCGCGCCGGCGCCGGGCGCTACGACGCCATCCTGCTCGACGTCGACAACGGCCCCGAAGGTCTGTCGCGCCCCGCCAACGATCAGCTCTACGATAGCCGCGGTCTCTCCGACGCCCGCGCGGCGTTGCGCGGCGGCGGCGTGCTGGCGGTGTGGTCGTCGGGCCCGGACGAGAGCTTCACCAAGCGGCTGCGGCGCGGCGATTTCGTCGTCAACGAAGTCCCGGTTCGGGCTGTCGGCAAACGCACCGGCTCGCGGCATTGGATCTGGCTTGCGGTCAAAACCTGACCGCCGAAACGTTGCCGGCGAACATATTGCTTTCCCGGCCGGTGCCCTAAGACCATTGCCGCCTTGCCATTCTGTCGCACCTCGGGCAGCTTCCGCCGCGCCGCCGGCCCAACCGGTTCGGCCGAGCAAATTCGGGAAGATACGCCTTTGAACGCTCACGCCCTCAGCGGCCATAGGTTGCCGTTCGTGTCTCGGTGGCGCGCCGCTGCGGCGCAGCCCGACCAATCCGGCGCGAGGCAGCCGTGACTCCGATCCTGATCTTCGGCATCCCGCTCGATTTCATCCTGTTCGCCGCCACCCTGGTCGGGGTCGCGATCTTCCACCGCCATACCTTGCTGATCGCGCTGGCCGGCCTGGTCACCGTGGTCGGCTACAAGCTGGCGTTTGCCGGCTTCAAGACCGGCGTCGGCCTGTCCGGCCTGGCGCTGCACATGCAGCACGAATGGGTCACGCTGGCGAACCTGTTTCTGCTGCTGATGGGCTTTGCGCTGCTGTCGGCGCATTTCGAGAAGAGCGGCATTCCCGACGAGATGCCGGCGCTGCTCCCCGACGATTGGAAAGGCCCGGTGGTACTGCTCGGCCTGGTGTTCGTGCTGTCGAGCTTCCTCGACAACATCGCCGCCGCGCTGATCGGCGGCATGGTGGCCCGGCACGTGTTCCGCGGCCGCGTCCATATCGGCTATCTCGCGGCGATCGTCGCCGCCTCGAATGCGGGCGGCTCCGGCAGCGTGGTCGGCGACACTACCACCACCATGATGTGGATCGCCGGCGTCTCGCCGCTCAGCGTGCTGGAAGCCTATGTGGCGGCAGTAATCGCGCTGGCGCTGTTCGCGGTGCCGGCCTCGATCCAGCAGCAGAAGTTCTCGCCGATCGTGAAGAACGCGCCGAAAGGCCTACAGATCGAGTGGGTCCGGGTCGGCATCGTCGCCGCGATCCTGATCGCGGCGCTGGCGGCCAACGTCACCGCCAACATGAAATTCCCCGCCCTGCTCGACCATGCGCCGGTGCTCGGCCTGACGGTCTGGGCGGTGATCCTGATCACCGCGCCGCTGCGCCGGCCGGATTGGGAGCTGATGCCCGCGACCTTCAAGGGCACGATCTTCCTGCTCGCGCTGGTGACCGCGGCGTCGCTGATGCCGGTCGAACAATTGCCCACCGCGAGCTGGCAGACTGCGCTCGGCCTCGGCTTCGTCTCGGCCGGCTTCGACAACATTCCGCTCACCGCGCTGGCGTTGAAACAGGGCGGCTATGACTGGGGTTTTCTGGCCTATGCGGTCGGCTTCGGCGGCTCGATGATGTGGTTCGGCTCCTCGGCCGGCGTCGCGATCACCAATATGTTCCCGGAAGGAAAGTCGGTGGTGATGTGGCTGCGCCACGGCTGGCACGTCGGCGTAGCGTATTTCATCGCGTTCTTCGCGATGCTGCTGCTGGTCGGCTGGCATCCCGACCTGCCGCACTAGCCGCTGATCGCCCGCTGTTCCCACGGGGTCGCGCGCCTGCAGCGTCGTGCTATGCTTTGCGCATGGCCTCACGCGACTCCTCCGCCGCTTCCGAGATCACGCCCGACGTGCTGCTGCGCGCCTATGCGTGCGGCATCTTCCCGATGGCCGAAAGCGTCGACGACCCCTCGCTGTTCTGGGTCGAGCCGGACATGCGCGGCATCATTCCGCTCGGCGGCTTCCGGGTGTCCTCGCGCCTCGCCCGCACCGTGCGGTCCGACGCGTTCACCATCACCGTCAATCGCGACTTCAAGGCGGTGATCGACGGCTGCGCAGCGCCGCAGCCGGGGCGCGACGACACCTGGATCAACCGCAGGATTCGTGAGCTGTATATCGGCCTGCACGACATCGGCCATTGCCACAGCGTGGAGGTCTGGCAGGACGGCGATCTCGCCGGCGGCCTCTACGGCGTCAGCCTCGGCCGGGCGTTCTTTGGCGAGAGCATGTTTCACCGCGCCCGCGATGCTTCGAAGGTGGCGCTCGTCCACCTCGTCGCGCGTCTGCTCGCCGGCGGCTACACCTTGCTCGACACGCAGTTCGTGACGGATCATCTGAAGAGCTTCGGCGCCATCGAAGTGCCTCGACTGCGCTATCGCTCGCTGCTCGACGACGCGCTCGAAGGCGAAGCCTCGTTCGCGGCACTGCCGCTCGATCGCCCGGTCACCGGCGCCGAAGCGCTGGCGATCATCGCGCGGACGTAGCGCATCCTGGTACCAACAACGAACTGTTCAAGACGTGAGCCAACGTCGCTCGCATGACGGTCATTGCTTGACCGCTGCAACCCCGTTTCCTACTAATCGAAGGCAGGGCATCTGGGGACTGTCATGCTGAAAAGAACATTGGACCAAACGTCATTGCGTATCTCGCCGGCTCTGCTGGCTGCAGCTGTTGCGATCGCTGTGATCTCTTTTCCAACCCGCTCCGTCGCGCGCGATGGCGCTGCCGTGTTCGGCGCGCTCGCTGGCGTCGCCGCCGCAGCGATCATCGCCAACGGCATCGCGCAGCAACAACAGCCGCGCGTCTATCGGTCTGCGCGTCATCGCCGGCACGTTGCGCACCGGTCGCGTCCGGCGCCGTCACAGGCCTCGATGGCGGACCCGTTCGCCGGCGTGGCCGCTTCGAAAACACGTCCGGCCAGGGACTAAGCGTCCGCCGCCGGACAAAGGCACCTCCACCAGAGGCGCAGCCATTCTCCTGCGCGAAGGCCGATGAAGCACACAACATTCGCAGCGCGGCTCCTGTACCCGCCCCGCAAACCTCGTCCGCGGAAGGATATCCTCGCCCGGACGATCGCTGCACTGATGCTGGTCGGATCGATTGCCTGCGCAACGGAGGCCCCCTGCGGCGACCTCAACATCGATAAGTCGTTCGGAAAGGTCTCGGGCTGGGACGTCGGATTCAGCAAGAGCGTCGGTGGTTGCCTCGCCGCGGCGACCTATCAGGATCGAACGACGGTCTGGTTCGGCTTCGCAGGCGACAAGCCGAGCGCCTACATCGCCTTCACCAATCCGCGCTGGGCGTCGGTCGAGGTCGACGGCCAGTACGACATGCAACTCGTCATGGGTCGCACCCGGTGGAACGGCGAGTTCATGGGCTTTGAGCGAAGCAATGAGAAGGGTGTGTTCTCGGGCAATCTCAAGACCGAGTTCATGGTGGAGCTGGCCGAATCCGGAGGCGTCGGCGTTTTCCTCAATCGGCGCCGCGTCGCAGCGCTCTCGTTGGACGGCTCGCGACGCGCGCTCGAAGCGGTGTTGTCGTGCCAGAAGGCGTTCATGACGGCGCAGAGCGACACCCGCGACGAACCCTCGACGGACAACAAGCCGAAACGCCATACCAAGAGCTCGGGCACTGGTTTCTACGTCTCGGACAGCGGCCATATCGTGACCAATCACCACGTCATCGCCGAGTGTTCGACCATCAACGTGCTCCCTCCAGGCGGAGCTGCCGTGAGCGCTACCCTCGTCGCGAAGGACAAGACCAACGATCTTGCGATCCTGAAGACGGCGTCGTCACCAGCTGCGATTCCGGGCCTGCGATCACAAATGCGGCTCGGCGAAGCGGTGTACGTCTTCGGATTCCCGCTGACCGGCATCCTGTCGACCTCCGGCAATTTCACCGCCGGCGCAATCACCGCGACGACCGGAATGGAAGACGACACCCGGCTTGCTCAGATCTCGGCGCCGGTTCAGCCGGGCAACAGCGGCGGTCCGCTGCTGGACAAGTATGGCAATGTCATCGGCGTGATCGTCTCGAAGCTTAATGCCTTGAACATCGCGGCCGCGACCAAGGACATTCCACAGAACGTCAACTTTGCGATCAAGACCGGTATTGCGACCAACTTCCTCGATTCCAGCGGTGTAGTCCCGACCGGCAAGGTGAGCACGCGCGAGCTTGCACCCGAGGCGATCGCCGACCTCGCGAAGATCTTCACCGTTCAGGTGCTTTGCAACTGAGCGGTGATCGCCTGCCGGCCGTCGCAAGCGCTGCCAGTGCCGAAAGCAAGCACAGGCTCACGCGCAGCCAACTTTGCTAATCGCGCTCATGCCTTCCCTGCCTGAAGCGGACTAGGCCGTTCGCGGCTGCTTACGGCACAGCTGAACCGTCGGCCATCAGCGAAATCGCCGGCTCCGATTTCTCGGAGCCCGAGCGCACTTACTGCTGGAAGCCAGGGAACGGCGGCGGCAGCGGGCGTTGCGGGCGCTGGGGCGGCGGTGCTGGCTGCTGCAGCGATGGCGGCGGCGGCAGCGTCTGCTGCGACTGCTGTTGCTGGCGGCGGCGCTGTTGCGGCGGCGGCGCGGCCGGCTTCGGCGCGTCCGGCTGGGCACTGGCGACGTTCGAGGTCTCCGGGTCCTTACAGTCGGTCAGCCAGATATCGTAGATCGGGTGCTCGACCGCATGCAGGCCGGGGCTGGCCGCGAACATCCAGCCCGAGAAGATCCGTTTCACTTCGCCCTGCAGCGTGATCTCGTCGACCTCGACGAAGGCGTCGGTGTTGGCAGCTTCGGTCGACGGCCGGGTGTAGCAGGCGTCGGTCTTCACCCGCAGCGCACCGAACTGCACCGTCTCGCCGATGTCGGCGTCGAAATTGATGGTGCGGCCGGTGATCTTGTCGAGGCCGGCGAAGCTCGCCTTCTTGTTCACGATCTTCTGCGCCGGCGGCTCGGTAACGATCTCGTCGCCCGGCTGCAGCGTCGCCGGGGCCGGCGGCGGATTGGCCTGCGGCGTGCCGCGCGGCTGGCGCTGGCCCGGCGGCAGACCGGGCAGCGGATTGGTCGCGGCCGGCGCGTTGGCGACGCCGGCGTTCGGCTCCGCCGGCTGCTGAGCGGCCGGCGGCGGGTTCTGCGGAATCACGGTGGAGCCCGGCGGCGGCGGCAACGGCTGCGACTGCACCGGTCCCGGCATCGCCGAACCC
>NZ_QUML01000044.1:0-34239 GCF_010907025.1 Rhodopseudomonas sp. BR0G17
ATCTGGTGGTGGCGGCGCGGCAGCGCGTGCAGCTGGCGCTGGAAGCCTGCGGGCCGGAGTTCTCCGGCATCCTGCTCGACGTTTGTTGCTTCCTGCGCGGGCTCGAGGATGTCGAGCGCGAACGAGGTTGGCCGTCGCGCTCAGCCAAGGTGGTGCTGCAGCTCGCGCTGGACCGGTTGGCACGGCACTACGGCCTTGCGCCCCGGACCGCACAGGCCACCCGGTTGCGAAGCTGGCTGACAGACGATGCCGCGTTCGTGGTGCCGTGAAGCGGCGGATCGGCCGCCAGCGGTCCGTCAGGTCGAGGCGGTGAGGGTCTCGCGGGCGTCGGCCTTGATCCGCTCGATCATCGAGCGCAGGCCGTTGGAACGCTGCGGCGTCAGGTGCTCGCGAAAGCCCAGTTCGTCGAACACCGCGATCGGTTCCGTCGCCAGGATCTCCTTCGGCGTATGGCCCGACACCAGCGTCAGCAGGATCGCGATCAGACCACGAACGATGTGCGCGTCGCTGTCGCCGAGATAGCTCAGCACCGGCTCGCCGTTGGCGTTATGCGACAGCTTGCGCGACAGCCACACCTGGCTGGCACAGCCTTGCACCTTGTTGGCGGAGGAGTGTTCTTCCTCGGGCATCGGCTCGAGCATGCGGCCGAGTTCGATCACGTACCGATAGCGGTCGTCCCACTCGTCGAGCAGCGCGAAATTGTCCCTGATCTCGTCAATCGTCATCGTGACCCGTATCTGTCGGTAGCGGTTCGCTCGCGATGGAACCTGTACCGACAGATATATGGGTTCGCAGGCGGTCGAAAGCGAGAATCGCCTGCTCCGATGGTCGTGGATTGCCCTAATTGGTGGCAGTGGGCTTCGCGACCGCATCGGTCGATGCGGTTTCGGCGCCGGGCAGCTTCCACTCGATTTTCAGATCTTCCGCCGTCAGCGTGTCGCGCGGCGCCAGCGACGGATCGGGCGCGTCGCTCGGGCCGATGGCACCGGTCGGTTCGCCGCGCTTCTCGGTGATGATCTGATACAGCTTGCGCGCGCCTTCCTGCGCGCGATGGCCGATCACCGTCGCGGCCTGTTCGCCGACTTCGCAAGCCGCCGGCTGGCGCTTGCAGAATTGACTGAAGTCCGACACCGCGGCGCTCGCTGCAGACACCGCCTCCGAGGCGCCGATCTGCGGCAGCTTCTCCGAATCCGGTGTCGACTCGCGCGGCAGAAACACCAGGACCACTCCGATCCAAAATGCCAAGCGAAGCAGAAAGAACATCTCGCGACCCCGTCGTCCAAATCCCCGTTGCGATTGGTCCCGCAATCGAGCTCCGTCGTAGCGAAGGTCAATGAATTCGGAGTGGATCGGTTACTTACAATTCGAGTGAAATCGGCTGAAAACACCGCCGAGCCGATTCGGCGTAAATATTCGATTGACGTTGCACGCTTTCTCACCGCGCACGCTGTTTACGTCCACCAATTCGAAACCATATCGCGGCGGTCGCTGAAACCATGCGTTCACCATTCGGGTTGAATGCGGTGCGCCGACGCGCGGAGAAGCGGCCGAACGCCATCGTCTGCGGTCGCCTTAGTGTTCGTTTAATGTCGCTCTGACAGGTTCGGCCAACCACACGTGAGGCGCCACAATGCCTCCCGTTACGAGGCGACCAGCGAGCGCGAGAAGCGTGGCAGTATCCAGGATCATCGGTGAATGTCTCGATGCATTGCTGCATCCGTCGGCGCGCTATGACGCGCTGACGACTGCACGGCATCGTGCGTTCCTTGCGCCGCGTCTGCTCGGAAGCCTCGCCGCCTTCGCGGCCTTTCCACTGTATCTGGTTTTGCGAGGCGCTCCGACGGCGCTCGAGGCAGCTGCGTTTGCGTGGCTGATTGCGCCTATTCTGGTGGCGTGGTTCCTGTCGCGCACTGGGCGCTACGAGCAGGCGCACTTTCTGTCATCGCTGGCGCTGACTGCGCTGGTGATCGGCGTCGCCGCACTGACCGGTGGCATTCAATCTTTCGCGGCCGTATGGCTGGTGGTGATCCCGATCGAAGCGGCGCTGTCGGCCTCGCGTCGCGCCGTGATGTTCGCGGCGTCGCTGGCGCTCGGCGGCGCGGCGGTGCTGATCGGGCTCGGCTTGTTTGGCGTTTTGCCGGCGCAAACCGCCGGAGCCGCATCGAGCGCGACGCTCGCAGCGTTCGGTATCACGTCGGCGGCGCTGTACGCCTCCGGCCTTGCTTACGGTGCGGTATGGCTGGCGCGGACCAACGGCGCGCTGCTGAATGTCGAAGAAGAGCGCTACCGGCTGCTCGCCCGCAACATGAGCGACGTCATCTCGCGTCACAATCGTAACGGCGCGGTTCGCTTCATTTCGCCGGCGGCCGAGAACCTGCTTGGCACGCCGGTAGCTCGGCTCGCCGAACACGGCCTGTTCGATCGCGTTCACGTCGCCGATCGACCGGCTTACTTGAAGGCCATGTCTGATGCGGCGCGAGGCCGCGAGACCGGCAGCGTCGAATTCCGCATTCGCCGCGAGGTCGCGCGCGACGAGCGCGGCCGGCCGTCGGCCGCTGAATTCGTCTGGGTCGAGATGCGCTGCCGGCCGCTTGAGCCGAGCCTCTCCACAGCCGCCGCCAACGCAGGCGAGACCGAAGTCGTCGCGGTGATGCGCGACATTACCGAGCGCAAGATCCACGAGCAGGCGCTCGACGAAGCGCGCGCCGAAGCCGATCGCGCCGATGCTGCCAAGAGCCGCTTCCTCGCCACCATGAGCCACGAGCTGCGGACGCCGCTGAACGCGATCATCGGTTTTTCCGACATGATCCTGCAGGACGACGTGCTGATGCTCGGCCCGGAGCGGCGCAAGGAATACGCGCAGCTCATCAACGATTCCGGTCAGCATCTGTTGTCGGTGGTCAATGGCATCCTCGACATGTCGAAGATGGAGTCCGGCTCGTTCGAGATCGTGCCTGAGCCGTTCGCACCGCGCCCGGCACTGCTCAACTGCTGCAATCTGCTGGCGCTGAAGGCGCGCGACAGCGGGATCGATCTCGTCACCCGCGCGCCGGAAAACCTGCCGGAAGTCGTCGGCGATCCGCGGGCGTTTAAGCAGATCC
Organism: Rhodopseudomonas sp. BR0G17; assembly: GCF_010907025.1. Classification (NCBI taxonomy): domain Bacteria; kingdom Pseudomonadati; phylum Pseudomonadota; class Alphaproteobacteria; order Hyphomicrobiales; family Nitrobacteraceae; genus Rhodopseudomonas; species Rhodopseudomonas sp. BR0G17. The sequence continues at coordinate 3,102 of NZ_QUML01000044.1, forward strand.
TGCTCAACCTGGTATCGAATGCGATCAAGTTCACCGAGCGGGGCGGCACCGTCACCGTCTCGGCCGCGGTCGAAGGCGCCCGGCTGGTGCTGCGCGTTACCGATACCGGCGTCGGCATTGCCGAAGAAGATCTGAAGCGCCTCGGCGATCCGTTCTTCCAGGCTGGAAAGACCTATCAGCGTCGCCACGAGGGCACCGGCCTCGGGCTGTCGATCGTCAAGAGCCTGGTGCGGATGCACGGCGGCGAGATCGAGGTGCAGAGCCAGATCGATTGCGGCACCACCGTTACGGTGTCGCTGCCGTTGGCATTGCCGGCAGCGAGCAACGTGACGACGTTGAACCCGGCGATGTCGGCAGACTCGCCGGCGACAGACTACCAGGTGAAGAAGAGTGCCTAAGACGCGAAAGGACGATGCACCGCGGCGTCGCGGTGCGGCGGCAGCCGTTGCGGACAGCGAGGAGCGTGGATTTGCGATGCGGCTGATGCTGTCGAGCCCGAAGGATTTCGTCGCGGCGATGTTCGCCTCGGCCGCGGTGATCGCGATCGTGACCAATGCGATCTTCATGCAGGCCGGCCAACACCCATCGCCGATGTTCGGCAAGGCGGCGCCGTCGGCGTCGGTTTCGATCGTCACGCTGCCGCGTCCGCGCCCGGTCGACGCCGAGGCGCGTGCCGACACCAAGGTGCTCGATCAGAAGCTCCTCGAACCGACCGTGACCGAGCTGAAGCCGTCCGAAACCAAGCCTGAGTCAAAACCCGTCGAAGCCGCCAAGCCGGTGGAGACGCGGCCGGTCGAGGTGCGCCCCGTCGAGGCGAAGGCTGCCGACACGCGTCGGCCGGAAGCGCGCCCTGTGCGCGGCCGCGCCGAAGCCGAAGATCCGCTCGGCAATCTGGTGCGCGCCACCGCGCCGCATAGTGCTGCCTCGTCGGTGAATGCGCCGCGGCCGCCGGCTGCGATCCCGAGTGGTGCTAGCGAGGCCGCCGCTCCGTCGTCGCGCCGGGTCGCTTCGGTGCAGCGTGCGCTGACGCAATATGGCTATGGCCAGCTCAAGCCGACCGGCACCGCCGGCTCAGACACCCAAGCCGCCATCGCTCGCTTCGAACGCTCGCGCAACCTGCCGGTCACGGGGCAGATCTCCGACCGCGTCGTCCGCGAGCTTGGACTGATGATCGGCCATCCGATCGACTAGTGCTAAGTCGACAGCGGCCGTCTGCCCGAAAGACACCGCTGTCGCTTCTCTTGATTTTGGGTGGACGTAGGCCTCGACGTCTCTGACGGGCGATCACCGCTTCCGATTTGCGCCAATCCCAAAATCCTCTACAAGCCACCCCATGAGACTGAAGAGTGCGATTTGGGTGTCGGCTTACTTGCGGCGCTGCCAGACCGAGGGCGTGTTCGGCGCGGTGCGCCGGCGTGGGGCCGAGGACGCGGGAGCGGTGTTCGTCAAGGTCGCGACCTTGGACGGACAAGCGATGCTGTACGTTCCGGCGCCACAGACCGCATACGACGACGAGCGCCCATTCGAGCGTGTGTTCGTGCCGGCGTCGCAGGCGCCCCAACCCGAAGCCGACGTCGAGGCGCGTCTCGCCAAGGAAATCCGGTTCGATCCCGACGTCTGGATCGTCGAAACCGAAGACCGCGCCGGGCGGCACTTTCTCGATCTGGCGAAGTAATCGGCGCTGTTCTGCCGCGTCATGCCGGGCTCGGCCTTGGCATCCACGTCTTGGGGGAATCCGTGGATGGCCGCGGTACCGCCGGCCATGATGAGAGTTACGAACTAAACGACTTCCAATGAAGCGCGCTAACCGCGCGTCGTGCCGGTGCGTGGCGTCCAGATGGCGCCAGGCTGAACCGCAGGGCGCGCCTGCGGCGTTGCGCTGCGGGCGCGCTGCCGTTCATCGTCGTAAAGTGCCGCGCGATATTTGGCGCGCGTGGAAGCGACGGTGGCACCGCGCCAAGCTGCCAGCATGATCAGCGCCGCGCGTTCGCTCAAGCGATCGTACAGCCGCGACAGCCGGTACACCCACTCGACTGACGAGCCTTTGACCGGGTCGAGGAACATCAGTACCTGCTCGAACACCTGGCTTTTGATCCCCAGTGCCTTCAGGGCGCAGGCGAGCGCTTCGCCGCCTTCATCGAACACGACGCGCTCGGCCGTCGGGGCCGTGAGCAGCAGTGCGTCACCGAGTTCGGCGGTGAAGTTCTCGACGTCGGACACATAGGCCGCCATGTGCAGTACTTCGATCGCCCGCATCGCCCGCGGCAGATGAATCCGCGCCGCCGGGCGCAGCGGCGTCTCGGCAAGATTGTACAGGATCTGCGTCCGCTCCTGCGAACTCGCCGAGAAGAACATCTCCGACAGCTGCGCAGCGTCTTCCGGCTGCATCGACAGGCTGGACGCGCGCTGTTCGGCTTCGGTCGGAATACGCGGCGCCGGCCGCGCCGGAGCTGCGGTATCAGCCGGGGGGATCGGTGCGGCCAAAGGCACGCGCTGATCGGTTGAGGGCGATAGCGACAGCCGCAGCGCGATCGCGCGCGGGGTGTGCGGATAGATCGACAGCCGGGCGCGTACCACCGCGCGGGTCGCATCGTCGACCTCATCGATCAGCCGCGATGTCAGTTCGACGAACTGCCGCTCTTCCTCGTCAGTGTGCGACGGGCTCTGCACATAGAGATCGGTCAGCACCCTGAGCAGCGTCGGGCGAATGTCGACGCCTTCGCGGCGCGACAGCGACATCAGCCCGTCGTATCCGGGAAAGGGTGTGAACGTTGTCATGGCGGCGCAAAATGGTACGAGTTACCGGAAGCTTAGCCCCGTCGCTTTAACAGCCAGTTAAGCTCAACGGTTTGTTAAGCAGGTCGGAGACGCAAGAACGGGCGCTTGAAGCGCCCGTCTGTCGAAGTCACGATTTTGGTAGCAGCGGCTGCTAATCGACGGTGCGGATCACGTTGGCGATCGGCTTTGCGGTCGAAGCGGTCGGTTGCGCCGGTGCGACCTGGGCGTCGTACTCCGGTAGCGTGGTTACCCGGTCCTTGGCGGTGATGAATACGATCTTGTAGCCGCCGGCCTTGAGCTGCGCGAGCAGCTCGGGCAGGGCCTGCGCGGTCGACTTCTGGAAGTCGTGCATCAGCAGGATGCCTTTGCCGGCCTTCTTGAGCTTGGCCATCACGCCGTTGATCAGTTGATCCGGCTTGTGAATTCGGAAGTCTTCGGAGTCGACGTCGATCGAGAACGTCGCGATGTTGCGCTCGCCGAGATATGCCTTCAGCTCCGGCGTCTGGCGCAGTTGCGGGAAGCGGAAGAACGGCGCGGTCGGCTGTCCTGCGGACTGCACCACGCCGCTGATGCCCTTCTCGATTTCGTTCTTGGCTTCGGCGAACGGCTTGCTGGCGAGATTGACGTGTGACCAGGTGTGCGAACCGACGGTGTGGCCGGCGGCGATCACCTGCTTGAGGATCGCCGGGTGCCAGCTCGCATGCTTGCCAATCGGGAAGAACACCGCCTTGACGCATTGCGCCTCCAGCGCTGCCAGCACCGCGGGGGTATTTACCGGCCACGGGCCGTCGTCAAAGGTCAGTGCGACCTCGCCGGGCTGCAGGAAGTCGTAGTCGCGATACTGCGACATGCCGAGGCCCGGGCCGCCCGAGGTGTCGATCTCGACGGTGCGCGAGATGCCCAGCGCGTTCGGATTGCTGCAGGCCTGCCGCACCGGAGCCGGCAGCGCAGCGGGCTTGGCGGTCATCGCAGGATCAGCGGCGGTCGCGCGGGCCGGCTGGATGTTGGGGGCAGGGCTCTGCGCTGCACGGGGAGGCGTGCCGACGGGCGTGGGCCAACGCGCAGCAATCGTGCCGGTGGTGATTTCTTCCGAAGCGGACGGAGCGCGGGCGGCGTCGATCTTGGAGGGGGTGAGGGTAAACCACGCGCGGCCGGCACCGAGCCCGACCAGAACAGCCAGCGTGCTACAGCCGGCCGCCAGCACCGCAAATTTACGCATCATCAACTCCCACACATACTAGCCGCTTGCCCCAGCGAACTTGGTCGCAAATTGGTTAAGCAGCGGTATGCAATTTGAGCTATCTGCGCGGTTTGATGCGTTTGCGTTGCGATTTGGTGGCGCGAGGTTTGCCGGCTTTGCCGCGCGAGGCATGCGCGACAGGCCGTAATCGCGCGGTTGGCCGCTCGGCGGTGTCCGCCGGCTGGGCCTGGGCGAAGGACTGCCGCAGGCTGTCGAGATTGGTGCCGATCTCTCCGACCTGTTCCGACAGTTTCTTGGTCTCGCTGCGCTGGGCGGCGACCAGTCTTTCGATCTGCGCAAGCTGATCCTGCAGCGCCTGCAGTTGGTCGATCGATTGCTGCTGCGTCAGCTCCAGACCCTTGGTGCGCTCCACCAGCTGTTCGGAGGTCTGCGCGACACGGGCCTGCACCTGACGACCGGCGGCGACACGTTCCTGTTCAGGGCTGGTGCCGGTTGCAATGCGCCACAGAAAGATGGTGCCGATCCCGGCGATGATCAGCAGCAGGGCTGCGGCCGCAATCGCGATCGGCTGGGGGCCGAGGGCGGGGAAGCGACTAGCGCGCAGATCGGATGGCGGAATCTCGATCATGGAGGTCACAAGCCTCACGTCGACGTCAAGTTCCCGTCCCCAGGGGCTTCAAAGCTATCACCCCACCCGTGACGGTTGCAACCGCGGACAGCTCCGCCATTAACAGTGCATTAACCATAACGGCTCCTTAATGCGACGCACCGTGATCGGGTCGCAGGAAAGGACGCGGAGAGACCGGTATGGGCACCATCATTGAATTTCCGGCGGATGCGGCATCGCGGCGGCCGGGCTCGTCCATGGTCGCGCCGTCCGATCACTCCGCCACCGTGACCATCCTCCCGGTGATCCGGATCGAGCGTCACGCCGATGCCGGCAGCGACGGCGGGCCCAAACAGGGCGATGCGCCCGGCCGGCGTCGCCGCCGCCGCGCCCGCTCCTGAACCGAAGAAGCTTATCGATGTCCGCGGTCGGCCGTCCGGTCCTGATCCGGGGTAGGGCCGCCCGAACGGTTCTGCTCCTTCCCACCCTAGCGGCTGTCGTGCTCGGCGGCTGTGCTGGCGGTGATTTCGGACGCACGAGGCGCGACTTCGTCACCGACGACATGCATCGCTGGATTGGCGCCGAAGCCACCGGCAGCATCGGCCTGCAAGCGTCGGCGTTTCAGCTCACCGACCAAGAGCGCAACATGCGCGACATGGCGTATCCGCTGATCGAGGCGCCGCATGCACGGCCCGCATGGAAGAGCGTGTTCGGTGATTACCAGCCGATCGCAGCGCCGTGGCGGCAGCAGCCGCCGTTTGATCGCACCGCCTACGGCAAGCTGCTGATCGACGAGCCGCATCGCTCGCACTCCTCCCGCTACAACGAGCTGATCCAGGATGTCCGCAACGACCTGACGATGATCGAGCCGTTTCAGTTCACCGCGGCGCGGGTGCTCGAACTCGACCAGAAGCGCAACGCGAGCCTAAAATACATCGCCGATCTGTCGCCGAATGAACGCGCGGACGCAGTGGCGCGGATGGAAGAGAATTCGCTGATCGTGCAATGGGTGCAGCAGTGCCTGCGTCGGCGCGCGTCGTCATATCGCTGGGCGCTGGAGCGGCTGGTGATCATGGCGCCCGACGGCATCGCCGCCGACGCCGACCGCCTGATTGCCGAACTGGAATTGCAGGCCGCCAATCTCGGCCAGTTGGCCAAGCCCGCTGCGCCGCAAAGCGGGGCAGTCGTGCGGAAGGGCTGAGCCTTACGTAGCTCACGCGAGTGATCAGCCGATATCGCGCCGCATCATTCGATGGCGCGATGCCGTATATGGGCGACTGCCTGTCAGCTTCTCTACGCAAGACCGCGCTTCCTCCTGCGCACCAATCTGCGCGTCGCTTTTGGAGGAAGCGCTGATGATCGACTCTCTTGAACCGCAGGTGACGACTGCCGACGGATTGAGCGTGCCGGACGGCGCGCCTGAATTGGCAGAAGCGCAGCGGACAGTTTGGCGCCTGGCTCACATCGACTTTCCATGGGACATCAACAAGGCGCTGGAATTTGCGCTGCTACGTACCTACGCGGTCCCGTCGATTTCGGGCCTGCTGGCGCGGACCGGTGAATTCTCCGAGCGCGTGTCGAAGCGATACGACGACACCGCACTTCTGATCCGCGAGGTGCTGCGCAACGGCCTCGACAGCGACCGGGCACGCCGCTCGTTCGCGCGGATCAATGCGATGCACGGACGATATCGTATTGCCACGGACGACTACCTCTACGTTCTGTCGACCTTCGTGTTTTCGCCGATCGACTGGGTCGGCCGCTTTGGTCATCGGCCGATGACCGAGACCGAGCAGCATCTGTGGTTCGTTTATTGGAACGAGTTCGGCCGCCGGATGGGCATCGATGGTCTCTATCCGGACATCCACTCGTTTCGCGCGTTCGCAGACGAGTTCGAGCGGACGCGGTTCGTCTATGCGGAGTCGAACCGGCTGATCTCCGAACGCACGATCGATCTCGTGTTGTCGGATTACTTCGTGCCGCGGATTCTGCATCGCGGCGGACGGCAGGTCGCGCTGGCAATCACCGACCGTCCGTTGGTCGAGGCATTAGGGTTCACCTATCCGTCGGCGCCGCTGCGCGTGCTCGTGCTCGGCGGGCTCGGATTGCGCCGTGCGATCCTGAAGCTGCTGCCGAAGCGTCGAGCGCCTAAGTGGCAGGAGATCGGCGGCCGCACCTATCCGGAAGGCTACAATATCGAGGAGCTGGGCACGTTTCCGCGCACCAAGGGCGCCTGACGGCTTGGTGCCACGCGTGGTTCGATAAACAAGGTAGCGCCGCGAGCGAGAGAACGCGGCTCGCATTGTCACTCGTGGCGATTACGACTGCGACTTCGCTGGCGGCTCCGACTGCACCTTGCAGGTCGCTGCTTTCAGTGCGGCGCGGGCTTGCGGCATCAAGCCTGGCTCCGAGGCGAGCGCCTTCATCACGATCAGGCCGGTGGGAGTAGGCGAGTCGATGATCAGGCGGTCGGCCGAGGTGACATCTTCGTCTTCCGGCAACTCGGCGTGCTGCTCGGCGGTCATCAGATCGAGCTCGATCACCTTGCGGCCGGCGGAGCGATCGTTGATCGCGTAGTAGGCGACTTCGCTGCGGGTGTAGAACGACACTGCGGTGTAGGCTTGGCTCACCGGCACCGCCAGCTTGATCGGGCCCTTCGACAGATCGTAGCGGCACACCGCCATCGCGAACGCCGGATCGAGCAGCGGCAGCGGCGCGTTGTTGGGCGTGATGTCCGGCAACTGGGTCACCGCGTTGACCTGGGTCAGCGGTGCCAGCCGGGCATAGGCGTCCTGGCCGGCGATCCGCGGCAGCACCAGGACGGTGACGAGATGCACGATGCCGCCAAGGACCAGTCCGGCAATGATGGCGATGGCGAAGCGGATCATGGGCAGCCGATGATGGCGACCGCCGGCATCGGCGCGTCGCGTTGGGTTCGGGTGGCGATGCCGACCGGGGTATCGTACAGCCGCAGCATCAGCCAATAGCGGTCGACGCCTCCGGTCGGCAGCCAATTGCCGCCGCGGGCACGGGCCGCGATCCGGATGCTGAACTTGCCTTCGGCGTCGCGAATGATTTCCTGGCTGGTGAAGCCGTAGCGCTCCAGCGTATTGGCCACCAGATTGCCCCGCGGATCGTACAGCGTCAGCGTCCAGAACCGCGCGGCGGGAGTGACGCCGCTGATTTCGACGTCGCAGCGGCCGTCAAGCGGGCGCTTGTTATCGTCGGTGGTGGCGAGGAACGAGATGCCGTCGCCAGCGCCGACTGGTAGCGCGCCGCTGCGCACGATCGCGGCGCGAGCGTAAGGATCGACCTCGGAGGTGCCGACCCGCGGCCGCGCCGTCCAGGCGCCGATCGTCAGCGTGCCAAAATCGGTGCCGCGCGTCGCGGTGATCCAGGTGGCACCGATGCCGACGCCGGCGGCGATCAGCAGGGCCAGCAGAGTGAGGACGATCAGGCGCACGTCGCAGCCATCCCCGATGTCATCGTCAGTCGCATCGCCGCGCTCAATTCTTCTGGGCCGCTGCCGGGGCGGAGCCGGGCACCGCCGCCGCCATGCTGTCAGTGAGGCCCACCGTGCCGGTCGACACCTTGCGGCCGGTCGCCGGAGCAGGGGCGGAATCGAGCGCGCGGCTGGTATCGTCGAGCATCTTCTCCACCCGCACCAGGATCTCGGCGCCGCGCCGCGTCAGCACCGGTGGCGGAGCCGCTTTGACTTCGGCGCTCTCAGCGCCCGCAGCACGTTCGCCCGGCGTCGCCGGCAGCTTCTCGCCCATGCCGACGCCGGCCAGCTCCTTGACCTCGACGCCCTGATGCGCCGCAACCATGATGTCGTGCCAGGTTTGCGCCGGCAGTGAGCCGCCGGTCATCCGGTTGGTCGGCGAGTAGTCGTCGTTGCCGTACCACACCGCGCAAGCGAAGTTGCCGGTGTAGCCGACGAACCAGGCGTCGCGATAGGCATTGGTGGTGCCGGTCTTGCCGGCTGCCGGAATGCCGTCGAGCCGCGCGCGCCGTGCGGTGCCCTCGGTGACGACGTGGCTCATCATCCCGGCCATATCGGCGGCGATGTTGGCGGGGATCGCGCGCCGCGGCTGCGGGCCGTCGCGGTCCCAGCGCCACACCAGGTCGCCGGCGCCGGTGCGGATCTCCAGTACCGCGTGCGGCTTCACCGCCATGCCCTTGTTGGGGAAGGTCACGTAGGCGACCGCATGCTCGACCACGGTGACTTCGGTCGAACCGATCGGCAGCGAGGGGGTGTCGAGCAGCGGCGCCGTGAGGCCGAACCGGCGCGCCACCTCGACGATCTTGGCGCGGCCCTTCTTGGCCGAGTCCCACTGGTTCTTGGGATTGCCGCCGATCGCGATCGACAGCTTCACCGGCACCACGTTGATCGAGCGGGTGATCGCTTGGGTCAGCGTCACCGAGCCGGAATAGGAGTGGCCATAGTTCTGCGGGCACCAGTTGCCGAGACAGACCGGGCCATCGACCACGATCGAGGTCGGCTTGAAGCCGTTCAGCAGCGCCGTGGTGTAAACGTAAGGCTTGAACGACGAACCCGGCTGGCGATAGGCGTCGACCGCGCGGTTGAACTGGCTGGAGCCATAGTCGCGGCCGCCGACCATCGCGCGCACGCCGCCATCGAGATCGGACACTACGGTGGCGGCCTGGGTCGCGTGATAATCGCGGCCGAACTGCCGGAGCTGATTCTCGATCGCGCTCTCGGCGGCGCGCTGCACGTTCATGTCGATCGCGGTGCGGACCACGAATACGCGCTCGGTGTACGACTTCGGGAAGGTGTCGACGATCTTGCGGACTTCGTCGAACGCCCAATCGAGATAGTAGTTCGGCGAGTTCTCGTCGCGGCGGTCGACCACCGAGGCCGGATTACGACGAGCGCCGAACACCTGGCCCTCGGTCATGAAGCCGGCGTCGACCAGATTGTCGAGTACCTGGTTGGCGCGGGCTCGGGCGGCGGGGAGGTTGATGTGCGGGGCGTATTTGGTGGGCGCCTTGAACAGGCCGGCGAGCATCGCCGCCTCGGCGAGGTTCACATCGCGCACCGACTTGTTGAAATAGAAGTGGGCCGCGCCGTCGGCGCCGAAGGTGCCGCCGCCCATATAGGCGCGGTCGAGATACAGTTTCAGGATCTCGTTCTTGGTCAGCCGGGTTTCCAGCCAGATCGCCAGGAACGCTTCGTTAATCTTGCGTTCGAGCGTGCGCTCGTTGGACAGGAACAGGTTCTTGGCGAGCTGCTGGCTGATCGACGAGCCGCCCTGGCGCACGCCGCCGGCCTGGGCGTTGGTCACCAGCGCGCGCAGCGTGCCGGCGACGTCGATGCCGAAATGATCGTAGAAGCGGCGGTCCTCGGTGGCGAGGGTGGCCTTGATCAGGTTGTCCGGGAAGTCCTCGAGCGGGATCGCGTCGTTGTGTTTGATGCCGCGGCTGCCGATCGGATTACCGTAGCGATCGAGGAAGGTAACGGCGAGGTCGGACTTCTTCAGCCAGTCCTCGTCCGAGGTCTCGCGGAATGCCGGCTGCGCCAGCGCCAGCAGCGCGACGAGGCCGAGCAGCCCGATCGAGGCGGCTTCCGACAGCGGCTCGATGAACACCCAGCGCTTCCAGCCGCCGACATAGAAGCGGTCCATATAGGTCGAGAACCGCTCCCACAGCTCTCTGATACCGACCGCCGATGAGAACAGCGTCGAGTCGAGCCGGGCGTCGAGGTCCAGAAACCAATTCCGGATCCGCTGCTTCCAATTGTCTGGCAGAATCTTCGGCACCGGGTTCGACCAATCACATCAGCACGCCTCACAGGCGCTGTTCGTCTTGCGCAATGTTGCGGCGATCGCAAGGCGAGGGCGGGCGAGCTTTGGGAATCTGATTCCTTCTACCCGAGCATGCCCGATAAACCAATGGTCGTGCAGGATTTTTCGGTGTAGCCGAAACCACCGCGGGTGTTCCGGACCCAGCCATGCCGGCTAAGCGCTTGCGCCGCCGGGCAAACTCCCCCTAGAACGGCGACCTCACCACCGCAAAGCAGCATCCAAGGCATGACCGCGCGCCCCAAGAAGCCGTCCGCGCAAGACGGTTTCTTCTGGAAGACCAAGACGTTGGAACAGCTCTCCCCGACCGAATGGGAGAGCCTGTGCGACGGCTGCGCGCGCTGCTGCCTGGAAAAGCTCGAGGACGAAGACACCGGGCGGATCTACTTCACCGAGGTCGGCTGCCGCCTGCTCGATGCGGGCGCCTGCGCCTGCCGGGATTATCCGAACCGGTCGGACCGGGTGCCGGACTGCGTGCGGCTCACTCCGAAAGAGGTTCGCGAACTGACCTGGCTGCCGCCGAGCTGCGCCTACAAGCTGGTTGCCGAGGGGCGCGACCTGTACTGGTGGCACCCGCTGATCTCCGGCGATCCGAATACCGTCCACGAGGCCGGCGTCTCGGTGCGGGGGCGGGTCGAGCGGACCGAGACCGAGGTCCCGGTCGAGGAGCTGGAAGATCACATCGTGTCGTGGCCGGCGCTACTGCCCAAGCGCGCCAAGCTCAAGCAACGGCCGAGGTAGCCCCTTATCTTGCTGCCGGCGGCGCCCGCCGCCGCTCTATTGAAGGACTTGCATGACCGCGCTGATCATCATCGCCGTCGCCGGCCTGTGGGCCGGCGTTCAGAACACGCTCGCGGGCGGCGGGTCGTTCGTGACGTTGCCGGCGCTGCTGTTCGCCGGGATGACGCCGCTGTCGGCGAACATCACCTCGACGGTCGCGCTGTTTCCCGGCCAGCTCGCTTCGGGCTACGCCGGCCGCGGCATGGTCCGCGGCGTTGGCGAGGTCACCTTCCGGGCGTTGGTGTTCACCAGCCTCGCCGGCGGGGCGGCCGGTGCGCTGCTGCTGCTGATCACGCCGCCGACGGTGTTCGCCAAGATGATCCCGTGGCTGGTGCTGTTCGCCACCGCGATGTTCGCGTGGGGCAGCTTCGGCCGCAAACCAAGTGCGCAGGCGCGGCACGTCGGCGCGCCGGTGCTGATCGGGATTCAGTTTCTAATTTCGATCTATGGCGGTTACTTCGGCGGCGGCATCGGCTTTCTGATGATGGCGGCGCTGTCGATCGCCGGCATGACCGCGCGCAACGCCGGCGCCACCAAGAACGCGCTGGCGGCCGCGATGAACGCCTCGGCGGTGGCGATGTTCGCGTTCTCGCCCGAGGTGAAATGGCTGGAGGCACTGGTGCTCGCGGTGTCGTCGACCGTCGGTTACTTGCTCGGCGTCTGGGTGCTGCGCCGGGTCAACGAGACCTGGCTGCGGATCGGCGTCGTCGCCCTCGGCATTGCGCTGACGATCGGGTTGTTCTGGCGCCAGGCGTAGCGGATCAATGCCGGTTCGGCTGATCCCGAGCCGGCAACCAAACTTCATTTCTGACTCATCGGTGATGCACGGAGCTTGTTCGCGCTTGCGAATGAGCCCGTCGCGCCTGCCGAAACACGCGCCAACTTATTCGTTGCCAAGGCAACTGATCTGTGAGAATTGTTCTGAACAAGAGCGACCCAGTCGCCGGTTCGGGGAGGAGCCATGCTCGGCAGCACAGCGGCCGGCTGTCGCGGAGACGTGTCCGCGATCATGCGCAAGCAGGATGCACGGCGTGCAGCGCCGCGCGGCGGTTCAGGTGGTTTCGCCGGTGACCGCGCCGAGATTGTTGTGCAGCCGGCGCAACAGATCGATCAGCACTTCCTGCTCGTCCGCACTCAGGCACGACATCAGCTTCCGTTCGCGCTCCAGCGCGGCGACGATCACCTTGTCATGGGTGGCGCGGCCTTTGCCGGTAAGCGAGATCGAATGCGTGCGGGCGTCGTTCGGATCGACGCGGATGGTGATCAGCCCGCGCGACTGCATGTCGGACAGCGTGCGGCTGACCGGTCCCTTGTTGAAGCCGATCACCTGACAGATCCGCGCCGCCGAAATGCCCGGCTCGATCGCCAGCAGCGACATGATCCGCCATTCCGTGACGTTGACGCCGAAATTGCCCTGATAGAACGCCGTGGCGCTGTTCGACAGCTTGTTGGCGATGAAGGTGATGAAGGCTGGAACGTAACGCTCCAGATCGAGTGTGAGACCTTCGGGGCTCGGCGCGGCCGCGGCAGATCGCCGGGATTTTGGCGGACGGGATGCACCGGTCATGGGGATGTCGGCTGCGAATGCATGCGCCGACATAAGGACATGCCACGGCATTTCACAAGTGGCGATTGAGGAGGACAACATGACCACGGCTCCCTCATCGGTGCCGGTTACCACGCCGTCCCAGCACGGCGCAGGTGTTCCGCATCTGGGTATCGATCCGTTCGCGCTGGACTACTTCGCCGATCCCTATCCGGAGCAGGAGACGCTGCGCGAGGCGGGCCCGGTGGTGTATCTCGACAAGTGGAACGTCTATGGCGTCGCCCGCTACGCCGAAGTTTATGCGGTGCTCAACGATCCGCTCACCTTCTGCTCCAGCCGCGGCGTTGGCCTGAGCGATTTCAAGAAGGAGAAGCCGTGGCGGCCGCCGAGCCTGATCCTCGAGGCCGACCCGCCGGCTCATACCCGCACCCGCGCGGTGCTCAGCAAGGTGCTGTCGCCGGCGACGATGAAGCGGCTGCGTGACGGCTTCGCGGCGGCGGCGGACGCCAAGATCGATGAACTGCTGGCCCGCGGCGGCAATATCGATGCGATCGCCGACCTTGCCGAAGCCTATCCGCTATCGGTGTTTCCCGATGCGATGGGCCTGAAGCAGGAGGGGCGCGAGAATCTGCTGCCCTATGCGGGTCTCGTGTTCAACGCGTTCGGGCCGCCGAACGAACTGCGGCAGAGCGCGATCGAACGCTCGGCGCCGCATCAGGCCTATGTTGCCGAGCAGTGCCAGCGGCCGAACCTCGCGCCTGGCGGTTTCGGCGCCTGTATCCACGCCTTCAGCGACACCGGCGAGATCACGCCCGAGGAGGCCCCGCTGCTGGTGCGGTCGCTGCTCTCGGCGGGCCTCGACACCACCGTCAACGGCATTGCTGCGGCGGTGTACTGCCTGGCGCGTTTTCCGGACGAGTTCGCGCGGCTGCGCGCCGATCCGTCGCTGGCCCGCAACGCCTTCGAAGAAGCTGTGCGGTTCGAGAGCCCGGTGCAGACCTTCTTCCGCACCACCACGCGCGAGGTCGAACTCGCCGGAACCACGATCGGGGAGGGCGAGAAGGTGCTGATGTTCCTCGGCTCCGCCAACCGCGATCCGCGGCGCTGGGACGATCCGGACCGCTACGACATCACACGCAAAACCTCGGGCCATGTCGGCTTCGGTTCGGGGGTGCACATGTGCGTCGGTCAGCTTGTCGCCCGGCTCGAGGGCGAGGTGGTGCTCGCCGCGCTGGCTCGGAAGGTGGCGGCGATCGAGATCGCCGGGCCTTTGAAGCGCCGCTTCAACAATACGCTACGCGGGCTGGAGAGCCTGCCGATCCAACTGACGCCTGCCTGAGGGGCCCATGATGCCAAGTATCACGTTCATTCTTCCCGATGGCGAGCGCCGCACCACCGAGGCCGCGGTCGGCGACACTGCGATGTATGCCGCGCTCAGCCTCGGACTCGACGGCGTCGTCGCTGAATGCGGCGGCAATGCCGTGTGCGCGACCTGTCACGTCTATGTCGAGCACGGGCTCGAGAAGCTGCCTGCGGTCGCCGGCGATGAGGACGATCTGCTCGACGGCACTGCCGCCGAGCGGCTGCCGAACAGCCGGCTGTCGTGCCAAATCAAGCTGTCGTCCGATCTCGATGGCCTGATCTTGCGGATTCCGGATCGTCAGGTCTGAGCAGCGCTACCGTAGGGGGCAACGACCCGCTGCGGCCCATTCAACAAACAATCAAAACACCGAGGGAGAAACCAAATGACACCAACCAAGGGCCTGCTCGGCCTCGCGGCCGCGTGCCTGTTGTACGGCACTGCCAACGCCGAGGTTTCCGGCAATGTCGTGCGCGTCGGCGTGCTCAACGACATTTCCGGCATCTTCCAGGACACTAACGGCATGGGCTCGGTCGAAGCGGCACGGATGGCGGCCGAGGATTTCGCCGGCGGCGGCAAGAACCTCAAGGTCGAGATCGTCTATGCCGATCACCAGAACAAGGCCGACGTCGGCAACGCCATCGCCCGCCGCTGGCTCGACAACGAGGGCGTCGACGCGATCGTCGACGTGCCGAATTCGGCGGTCGGGCTGTCGATCAACACGCTGCTGCGCGGCACCAAGATGACGTTCCTGGCGTCGTCGACGGCGAGCTCCGATCTTACCGGCAAGGCCTGCTCGCCCAACACCATCCAGTGGGTCAACGACACCTGGGCGACCGGCAACACCACCGCCGCGGCGATGATGCAGCGGGGCGGCAAGGACTGGTACTTCATCACGGTGGACTATGCGCTCGGCAAGGGCATTGAAGCCGAAGCCGCCAAGTACATCGAGGCGCATGGCGGCAAGGTGCTCGGCTCCGCCAAGCATCCGCTCGGCACGTCGGACTTCGCCTCGTTCCTGCTGCAGGCGCAATCTTCGAAGGCGGGCGTGATCGGCCTCGCCAATGCCGGCGGCGACACCATCAACAGCGTCAAGCAGGCGGCCGAATTCGGCATTCAGCAGAGCGGGCAGAAGCTGGTCGCGTTCCTCTTGTTCATCAACGATATCCACGGCATGGGCCTGAAGGTGGCGCAGGGCCTGCAGCTGATGGAAGCGTTCTATTGGGACATGAACGACGACACGCGCGCCTTCGCCAAGCGGTTCGCGCAGCGGCCCGGCATGAACGGCAAGATGCCGAGCGGCAACCAAGCCGGCGTCTATGCCTCGACGCTGGCCTATCTCAACGCCGTCGCGGCCACCGGAAGCGATGACGCCAAGGACGTCGTGCCCCAGATGAAGAAGTTCAGCGGCAAGGACAAGCTGTTCGGCGACGTCACCATCCGGCAGGACGGTCGCGTCGTGCACCCGATGTATCTGTTCGAGGTGAAGAAGCCGGAGGAGTCGAAATATCCTTACGACTATTATCGCCTGGTTTCGACCATCGCCGCCGACAAGGCGTTCCGTCCGATCGCCGAGGGCGGGTGTGAGCTGGTGAAGTAGTCGGGGCTGTCAGGGAGCGGCAGCGTCCATGACCTGACCGCTGCAGCTCCGCTCTGCGCCGTCATCCCCGCGAAAGCGGGGATCCAGTATTCCAGAGCGGTTGTCTTGCTCGCCGAGCTAGAGCGTTTCATCGTCTGATTGAACGATCCGACCTTTCCGAAGGCACTGAGTCCTCATCCTGAGGAGCCAGGCGAAGCCGGGCGTCTCGAAGGATGGGGCAACGCATTCCCTGCGTCACATGGTTCGAGACGGCGCTACGCGCCTCCTCACCATGAGGTTGTGCATGTGGCAGGCGGCGTGGATCAGCACTGATTCTAAGAAAAACAGAACTGCTCTAAACAGGCGGCGCTCTGCGATACTGGGTCGCCCGGACGAGCCGGGCGATGACGTCTGTCTGTGTTGAACAACTGTCCCTTTATCGAGGCTCGGCCCGCTTCGGGCCGATCTGCCAATACACGACCGCCACCGCAACGGGCAGTGCGAGCGCGATCCAGGAGATCCAGTCCCACAGCCCGTCGCCGAGCAACGCTGTCGTCAGCCCGAGGGCGGTGATGACGCCTATCGCGAGCGGCGCGGCGAAGATCTGCGCGGTGGTGTGCGAGGCTCTGCGGGGCGTGGTCATGCCGGCCTCGCATCGGATGGCGCCGCGGTGCGGCTGCGGACGCTGCCGCCGAAGCGCTGCTTTGCGACCCAGAGATAAAGTCCGGTGATCAGCACGACGATGCAGACGAGGTCGAGCAGCCCCCAGACGATCTTGAGTGGCAGGCCACCGTAGTCGCCGAAGTGCAGCGGCCGCGACATCTGCAGCAGCGTCAAATACCAAGGCATCTGCGGCACCAGCACGGGGACGGTTTGATCGACATCGACCAGCGTCGGGGTGGCGATCAGCGCCGTGAGCGCGGAGTTGCCCTTCATCCAGACCACGAGATGGCGGGGGCTCCCGAAATTCTCCGCGGTCGGCATCGTGATCGAGGAAAGACGTCCCTCCGGCATAGCAGCGCGGACCCGCGCGATCGCCTGATCCAGCGAGGATGGTTGGGCGACCGGCGCACCGCGATACGGTGCCAGCAGAGGCGGCAGTACCTGGCCGCGCCAGTAGTCGTACATCGGCATCGCCAGCGTGTTGATCACGCCGGTGCCGCCGACGACGAACAGCCAGACCGTGGTGACGATGCCGAACAGGTTATGCAGGTCGAGCCATTTCAGCCGCCGCGAGCGCTGACGGACGGTACCGAATTCGAGCCGCCGCATGAACGGCGCATAGACCACGACGCCGGAGACGATCGACACCACCAGCAGCAGGCCCATCGCGCCAAGGAACAGTTCGCCGGGCAGCTCCAGCAGCATGTTCTTGTGCAGCAGCAGGATGATGTCCATCACGCCGCGCTGCGGCCGCTCCTCGCCGAGCACCGCCTTGGTGCGGCCGTCCATCACCAGCCGATAGAATTGCCCGCGCACCGGCTTGGGCGTCGGCGACATCGTGACCACGACCGTGTTCGGTTGCTCGTCGCGCCAGGTGACGAACAGCACGTGATCGCCTGGGCGGGCCTGTTGTGCGGCGTGGAGGACGTCGTCGGCCGGCGCCGCCGGCGTGCCGCCTGGGAGCTGCGGCGCCACGAACTGCTGCTCGGTCAGTTCCTCGATCTCCTCATGGAAGATCAACGGCAGGCCGGTGAGACACAGCATCAGCATGAACAGCATGCTGATCAGCGAGGTCCAGGTGTGGACCTTGCTCCAGACCCTGAGTGCGCGTGTCCCGGTCACCAGCGATAGCTCGCGGTTGCGGTGATGACCCGCGGGGTGATGTACTGACAGCCGCCGGTCACCGTGCACTGCGCGTGGTCGTTATTGGCGATGTTCTTGACGTTGAGCGCCAGATTGATGCCCTTCGGCTGGCGATAATGCAGCCCGGCGTCGAACACCGTATAGGCGTCGTTGGTCAGCGTGTTGAGGATGTCCATGTAGGATTCACCAACGTAGCGGACGCCGGCTCCGAAGCCCCAGCCGGCGAGCGGTCCGCTCTGCAGCGTGTAATCGACGAAGCCGGACGCCATGTTGCGGGGGATCTGCACCGGCACCTTGCCGATATCGCCGTTGTTACTCTGGGTGTTCTTGACGTTCTGCAATGTGTAAGTCGCCAGGACATTCAGCCCCGGCATCGGTTTGGCGAGCAATTCGAGCTCGAGGCCGCGCGAATTCACCTGGCCGGTTTGGATGCTGTAGTTCAGATGCAGCGGGTCGGCCGTCAGCACGTTGTCCTGGGTCAGGTCGAAGACCGCCGCGGTGAACAAGAGGTCTCGGTTCGGCTGGAACTTGATGCCGCCTTCGTACTGCTTGCCCTTGGTTGGCTTGAAGGCATTCGAGCTGAAATCGATGCCGGCCGTGGGCAGGAACGATTCGGAATAGCTGACATAGGGGGCAACGCCGCTGTCGAAGACGTAGGTCAGGCCGGCGCGCTTGGTGAAGGCGGTGTCGTCGTTCGGCTGCGGCACGCCGTTCAGGCGGTTGAGGGTGGTCTGCTGGGCGGCATCGTAGCGGCCGCCGAGCGTCAGGATCCAGTTCTGCAGCTTGATCTGGTCTTGCAGATAGATGCCGGCCTGGTTCAGGTTCTGCTTGTAGCTCTGCAGCAGCGTCGTCGGGATCACGATCTGCTGGCCGTAAACCGGGTTGATCCGGCTGAGCGATGGCGCGGTGCCGCCGAACTGATCGCCGCCGAGTTGGAACGCCTGATAATCGGTGCCGATCAGCACCGTGTGCTGCAGCGGACCGGTCCAGGTCTTGGCGATGACGTGGTTGTCGATGTTGAAGCTGTCGGTGGTCTCCAGCACCTTGCGTGAGACCCGCGGAAATACGGTCTGGGTGTCGAGCGGCGTGCCGGCAAAGGTGATGTAGCGATATTCCAGGTCGACATGGCCGTAACGGGCGCGCGAGCGCACGATCAGATCGTCGCTGAAGCGGTGCTCGAACTGATAGCCGATCCGATATTGGGTCTGGTCGAAAGTGTTGTACGACGGATCGCCAAGAAACAGCGGCAGCGCCTTTACGTCGACAATCTTGCCGCCTCGCACGACACCGACCGAGACCGGAAACGCGTTGCCGAACACATCGTGCTGGAAGTCGCTGAGGATCGTCAGCGAGGTGTCGTTGGTGGGACGCCAGGTCACCGCCGGTGCGATATAGGCCCGGTCGTCCTTCACCTTGTCGGAGAATTTGGCGATCTGCGCGTCGGAATCCCGCAGCACGCCGGTCAGGCGATAGAGCAGGGTCTTGTCCTTGTCGATCGGGCCGCCGACATCGAACGCGCCCTGCAGCCGGTCGGCGGTGCCGACGAGGCCGACCACTTCGCCGAACGCCTGATCGGTCGGGCGTTTGCTGATCAGATCGATCAGGCCGCCGGGCGGGCTCTGGCCGTACATCACCGAGCTCGGTCCCTTGACGACGTCGACGCGCTGGACGCCGTAGGGCTCATTGCGGAACACCGAGAAATAGGCCGAGCCGTTGGCGGTGTCGCGCAATCCATCGCGGAAATTGGAGAAGCCGTTGGTCTCGAAGCCGCGGATGCGGGCCTGATCGTAGCGCGGATCGGCGCCGCCGGTCTGCACCGCGACACCGGCGGTGTATTGCAGCGCCTGCGCGATGGTGTCGACGCCGCGCGCATCGAGATTGTCTCGGCTGATCACCGAGATCGATTGCGGCGTTTCGATCAGCTTGGTGTCGGTCTTGGTGCCGCTGGCACTGACGCTGGGGACGAAGCCCGGCACCGGATCTGTGCCGCGTTCGAACACCGCGCGCTGGGTGGGCTGCACTGGCTGCGGAGCTTGCGCGGCGCGCTGGGCTGAGCGGCGCGATGGGCCCGCGGCGGCGCGATTCCGGTCGCGCGCAGGCTGCGCCTGGCGCCGGCTCGCCTCCGGGGCGGCGACTTCGACGGCGGGCAGCTGGGTCGCCCGCGGTTTGGCATCCTGCGCGGCGGCTTGCGCCGAGGGCCACACCGCCGGTGAGATCAGCGCGCTCGTCAGCAGCAGCGCGTTGACCACAGAACTGCGACCGGCATTCACGCCGGCAAAACCCAATTTCATCGCTTGCCCCCAAATCGAGGCGGCGAAGTAATCGGATACGGCAACGTGTATCAACGCTGCTGCGAAGCTTTTGCGCGAAGCCAGTTTGGAATCTATCAAACGATATCAGGCGCTCGCCTGCGCACGATCCTGATGGGCGAGTATCGCATTGATTCAGTTGAACTGTGCGCGGCGGGACAGAGATGCACGTTACCGCACCATCACTTTTGAATCGCTCAAATCACATGAGGTGATTGGGGATGACTCGGCGATCGGGCCGAGCGTGACGGGTTGCCGCGATGACTTGCCGGCCATTTGCCGGCGCAAACCCGGTTTTGCCGGGTCGTGGAATCCGGATAGTCTGTGGCCCGACCCGAGCGTAGGCGGATCTGGCATGGGGCGGATTGCGACCGGAATTGCGCTGATGCTGTCGGCGGCGATTTGGCAATCGCCGGCGCTGGCCGACAAGCGGGTCGCCTTGGTGATCGGCAATTCCGGCTACCAGAACGTGTCGCGGCTCGACAATCCGAAGAACGATGCGGCGCTGATGGCCGAAACGCTGGGGGCGATCGGCTTCACGCTGGTCGGCGAGCGCGCCCAGCTCGATCTCGACAAGCAGGCGCTCGATGGCGCCGTGCAGGCGTTCGGCCGCCAGAGCGAAGGCGCCGACGTGGCGCTGTTCTTTTATGCCGGCCACGGGGTGCAGGTCAGCGGCGCCAATTATCTGGTGCCGGTGAACGCCAATCCGGTGCGCGAGGCCGACGTCGACTTCCAGATGGTCGATGTCAACGTCGTGCTGCGGCAGATGCAGGGAGCAGGGACGCGGCTGAAGATCGTGATCCTCGATGCGTGCCGCAACAACCCGTTCGGCACGCGCGGACTGCGGGCCGCGGAGGGCGGTCTGGCGCAGATGCGCGCGCCGGATGGGACGCTGATCTCCTACGCGACCCAGCCGGGCAGCGTCGCGCTGGACGGTGCCGACGGCCACAGTCCCTATACCAGGGCGCTGTCGACCACCGTGCGGCGGGCCGGGCTCGACATTTTCCAGACGTTTAATCAGGTGGGTTTGGCGGTGATGCGGGCGACCGCGGGGGCCCAGCAGCCTTGGGTGTCGTCGTCGCCGATCGACGGCACGTTCTACTTCGTCGCGCCGCAGCCAGTGGCGCCGGCTGCGAGCCAGGAGGCGCGGCTGAGCGAGCCGCGCTCGGATCGCGATCGTATGCCGCTCACAGGGGCCGTTGAGCTGCGCGAACTGCGTGAGCGGCTGTATGAGCTGAATTTCGATCCCGACCAGCCCGATCCGAACAACGGGCTGCGCCGCGCAATCGGCCAGTATCAGCAGAAGGCGGCGCTGCCGCAGACCGGGGAGGCGACCGAGGGGCTGCTCGACCGGTTACGCGAGACGGTCGATCTGCAGCCGTGGGGGTCGATCGTGTACGACCCGGATAAAGAGAAGTGGGGGATTTCCTGGAATCATCGCAGCCGCAAGGCGGCGGTGACCGACGCGCGCGGCAATTGCGGCACCGCCAAGTGCGCGGTCGAACTCAGCTTCTACGGATCGCGCTGCGGCGCGTTCGCGGTGTCGCGCGACTCCTGGGCGCTGCTCGACCGCGAGAGCCTTCAACTCGCCAAGGACGCAGCACTGAACTCGTGCGCGAAGTCCGGCAAAGGATGTCGCATCGTCGGCGCAGTGTGCGCCGATGGCACCGGCCGCTGACGCTGCAGGACGTTATTGCTTGGATGCCGTCCAGGTCCCGGCGCATCCGTCGGAGCGCCGGAAGGTGCCGGAGCCGTGACGGCCGGAGAACCTGCCTGACGACGTCCAGCTCACCCCGCCGGCCGCGCCGGCGCCGCTGGCCTGGCCGCTCGCGGAAACCCGGCCCGACGTATATTGCCCGACGAGCCGGCCGCTGCTGATCAGCACCGCTTCCGAAGCGGCTCCACACGGCCGGCCGACGCTGGCGACCAGCCAGGCCCCGTCAAAGCTATCGCCGCTGCCGCCAGTGCTGCGTCTTGCGCTGCGCCGTTCGCGCGGCTCGGACCGGCTGGCGCGTGCCGGGCGGGACGGCTCGGCGTCGCGTACCGCTTTGCGGGAGCCGGTCACCGCCTTGTCAGTGTTGCCGATGCTGCCACCGGCACTGCCCGATTGCGCCGCGGCGAGCTGCGGCAGCGCAGCGGCGGGCAGCGTGACCGCGAGCAGCGCAACACGGACGATCGATCTGCTGATGGTGATGGTCATGCGAGGCTTTTTCCGAAACGCAACGGCAGTGATGAGCGGTCGGCAGTTGGCATCGATCAATGCACCCACACGCCGACGAAGCGACGCGTGCCAGCTCATCGAGCCCGACGTGCGTCAGCTTTGCCGGTGCCGCGGTAGCCGTCAAGAGCAGGTTGCGCACCTGCTGTCCCTTCACCGGATCTGCTGATTGATATCGGCGGCGACCCGGTGACAGCGTCTGGTAATTGTGTGACGTCAATGACGTTACTCATTGTGCGCCGCTCCATCGGTCGCGCCGCGATGGAGCGCGAAGCACGATTACTTTACAGCAAGAGTGAGCGGTGCTAGCCTTCAACTGTAAGTCGTATTTGCCTGCTTGATGAATAGTTATGTCATGCGGGTGAACGTGAAGACGTCGCGTGATGACGTGAGCTGATTGAGGTCGTCCAGCCGATTTGAGAGGGCAGTGGGCATGACCGATTCACCTGTAGGACGTGTGCCGACCGAAACCGTGCCACCGAAGCTAGAGGATGGCATCGCGCTGTGTCTGTCCGGCGGCGGCTACCGCGCGATGGTCTTTCACGTCGGGGTGTTGTGGCGGCTGCACGAGACCGGGATTCTCAAATCCGTCAGCCGGATTTCGAGCGTGTCAGGCGGCTCGATCACGGCGGGTGTGCTGGCGCTGAAATGGTCGCAGCTGAGCTTTGCACCAGGCAGCACCACGACCGAATTCGTGCGCGAGGTGGTTGCGCCGCTGCGCGCCTTTGCCAGCGAGACCATCGACGCCGGATCGATCCTGTGGGGCATCGCGCTGCCCGGTGTGTCGATCGGCGACGAGATCGCCAAGGCTTATGATAGCGGGTTGTTTCACGGCGCCACGCTGCAGGATCTGCCGGATGCACCGCGCTTCGTCATCAACGCCACCAATGTCCAATCGGGCGTGCTGTGGCGGTTCGCCAAGCCGTTCATGCGTGATTACCGCGTCGGCGAGGTGAAGAATCCGACGGTCACGCTGGCTCAGGCGGTCACCGCATCGTCGGCATTTCCGCCGGTGCTGTCGCCGTTCCAGCTGCGGCTCGATCCGACCAAATTCACGCCGAATTCCGGCGACGACCTGCAGCGCGAGCCGTTCACCAGCCGGGTGTTTCTCACCGACGGCGGCGTGTACGACAATCTCGGGCTGGAGACGGCGTGGAAGCGCTACACCACGATCCTGGTGAGCGATGCCGGCGGTCACATCGCCGCCGAGGAGGAGCCGGCGACGGATTGGGCGCAGCACTCGTATCGGGTGCTGAATCTCGTCGACAACCAAGTCCGCGCGCTGCGCAAGCGGCAGCTGATCGACTCCTTCAAGGCGCATGTGCGCGGCGGCGCCTATTGGGGCATCCGCACCGACATCGGCGACTACCAGTTGCCGGACGCGCTGCCGTGCCCCCACATCCGCACCATGCAGCTCGCCGAGATCGCCACCCGCCTGAAGCGGCTCGACGACGTCACCCAGGATCGCCTGATCAATTGGGGCTACGCGGTGTGCGACGCAGCGCTGCGCAAGCATGTCGACGATAAGCTGCCGGCGCCGAAGCAGTTTCCGTATCCCCAATCGGGCGTGTGAATCCCGGAGGGCCACGCCGGCCCGGTTGGATGCAGACGCATCGGAAGGTCGCCAGCGGGAGGACAAGCAATGGCGGGGGACATTGGGGCGTCATGGCCGACCGGCGACGACGACCGGCCGATGCAGTTCTCGCTGCCGGGCGAGATCGTCGAGACGATCCTGCTCGGCCCCGCCGACGATCGCCGGGTGCTGCAGGACTCTCCGCTGCTCGGCGATGTCTGGACCGCTTATGCGCTCGATCCCGGCGCGCGCCAGGACGTACTGATTACGCCGCACTACAAGGCGACCGCCGCCGACGTCGCCAGCATGATCCGGATCGGGCGTTCGATCTGGAATGGCAAGAACGGCGAGAAGATCAGCCCCTCGACGTTACGGCCGCTTGAATCCGCCAAGATCGCCTATTTGCAGGGGCTGGTTGCCGCGCAGCTGTTTTTCGGCGAGGTGCTGTGCATTTTGGTGCCGCTGACGCAATGGTGGCGGCAGCCGCAAGTCGCCGGCCGGATCGAGAATGTCGCCGACCGCAGAGCTGCGCTGGTCAAGCTGCTGCAGACGCCGCCGGGCGCCACCCGCAAGGCGCGGATCAGCATCGATCCTGAGAACTACTCGTCGCTGGAGCGTTACATCGCGCTCGCGGGATTGATCTTCTGGATCGGCAAGCGCGCCCGCCGCGCCGAGGACCTTCCGCTGCCGGGCAAGGATGGCGAGCCGCGCCAGCCGTTGCCGCCGCTGCCTGAGCTGACCGCGGATCAAGCTTTCGCACTCTACGTGCCGTACGCCGAGGAGATCATCGAACAAGTGTTCGAGGTCTATCCGAAGGTGCAGGAGCATCTGGACGATTTGCTCCGCACCAGTGCCGAAGCGGGCGATCTCGATGACGAGGCGCTTGCCGAGGGCTTCATCTTCCAGGTCTCGCTCAATCGGCGAGCCGACACGGCGCTCGACCGCTCGGTGCCGGCGGTGAAGGCGGATGCGGCCCAGTCGCTGTTCCGCGTGATGTGCGACCGGATCGTCTGGGGCGTGATCGACTCCGGCATCGACGGCAGTCACCCGGCGCTGCAGATGATCGACGAGCAGGCGACGACCGATCCCGAGCATCCGGTGTTCGTCAGCCGGGTCAAGAAGACCTTCGATTTTACGCGCATCCGCGAGATCGTCACCAGCGAGGTCGACGATGTCGAGCCCGCCGTGCTGGCCGAACTGGCAGCCGGAGCTGGGTTGGACATCGGCTCAGCGAAGGCATGCCTCGAACGGATTTCCGCGGATGCTGAAAACCGGCGGCCGATCAATTGGGCTGACGTTGAAAAGCTGATCACGCTGAAGACCCCAAAGGCGCCGACCAATCCGCACGGCACCCACGTTGCCGGCATCATCGGCGCCGATGGCGATTTCGCCGGCTCGGTTTACAGCGGCATGTGTCCGGATATCCGGCTGTACGATTTCCGAGTGATCGGCAAGACCACCGCCGACACCGAATTTGCCGTGATCGCAGCGCTGCAATACATCCGCTACATCAACGAGCGGCATAACTACATTACCGTCCACGGCGTCAATCTCAGCCTGTCGATCCCGCATAATGTGCGCAACTACGCCTGCGGGCGAACGCCGGTGTGCAACGAATGCGAACGGCTGGTGGAGAGCGGCGTCGTGGTGGTGGCCGCCGCCGGCAACCGCGGTTACCAGAAGTTCCAGACGGTCGATGGCCCATTCGAGAACTACGCCGCATTCAGCATCACCGATCCGGGTAACGGCGAGGGCGTCATCACCGTCGGCTCGACTCACGGCAACTGGCCGCAGACCTACGGCATCAGCTTTTTCTCCAGCCGTGGGCCGACTGGCGATGGCCGGCTGAAGCCGGATTTGGTCGCCCCCGGTGAGCGGGTGCACTCCACCGTGCTGGATCACGGATGGGCGCCGGAATCCGGCACCAGCATGGCGGCGCCGCATGTCAGCGGGGCGGCCGCGATGCTGCTGGCGCGCTACGAAGAGCTGATCGGCCAGCCGCGGCGGGTCAAGCAGATCCTCTGCGCCAGCGCTACCGATCTCGGCCGCGAGCGCAGTTTTCAGGGCCACGGCATGCTGGATGTGCTGCGCGCCTTCCAGTCGATCTGACGCTGCACAAACAGTGGACCAAGACGATGTATTTCAGTCTCGACGTGCTGAGGGCGAGGCAGGGCGATTGCCTGATGCTGCATTATGGCACAGCGGAGAAGCCCCGCCTGATGCTGATCGATGGCGGGCCGGCCACGGTCTATGCGAAGTACCTGAAGCCGCGGCTGCAGAAACTGCGCGCGGCGCGCGAGAAGGCCGAACTGCTCGATACGGCCGACCCGCTGCCGGTGGATGTGGTGCTGGTCAGTCATATCGATGATGACCACATCCACGGTATCCTCGATCTGACCGGCGAGCAGCGCAGTCAGGCCGCCGGCATCCGGCTGGCAGTGACCAGCCTGTGGCACAACAGTTTCGACGACCTGCTATCGACCAAGCCGGATGAGCTAGCGAGCGGTTTCGGCACTGCCTCGATCCTCGCCGGCGCCGACACTAATATGTTCGCCGGCGTCGAGATCGGCGACAGCGAGGAAGAGGCTGCGGCGCAAGCCGTGCTTGCCAGCGTGCCGCAGGGGCGGACGCTTCGCGATGACGCTGCCGATCTCGGCTGGAGGCCGAACCACAAGTTCAAGGGCAAGCTGATCCTGACCGCTGCCGACGCCGTGCCGGTCGACCTCAACGGTGTGACGATCACCGTCGCGGGCCCGCTGCAGGACGAACTGCAGGCTCTGCAGGACATGCACGATCAGTGGCTGCGGCAACGTAAAGCCGACGGCACCCGTCCCACCGCGTCGGCGATGCTTGCAGCGTTCGTCGACAAATCAGTGCCGAACCTGTCGAGCATCGTGCTGCTCGCCGAATGCGGCGGCAAGACCATGCTGCTGACCGGCGATGCGCGAGGCGACAAGATCATCGAGGGGCTTGAGACGGCCGGCAAGCTGGCCGAGAACGAGACGCTGCACGTCGATATTTTGAAGGTGCCGCATCATGGCAGCGACAACAACATGGAGACCTCGTTCTTCGAACGCGTCACTGCCGATCACTACGTGTTCTCCGGCAACGGCGACTACGGCAATCCGGAGCGGGCCACGCTGCAAATGCTGCTGGATGCGAGGGACGTGGCCGACGACTTTACGATCCATCTGACCTATCCGATCGAGGAGATCGATGCCGGCCGCGAGGCCGATTGGGTCAAGCAGCAGGCCAAGGAAGCGGGCCGGGCGAAGCCGCCGAAAGGCGGTGTGCGGCCGGATTGGTCGGCCGAGGAGCAGGGGCTGCTGGCGTTCTTCGCCAATAACCCGGAGTTGGCTGCCAAGGTGAAGATCGTGTCCGACAACAAACCGCATCTGATCGATCTGCTCGATAAGGTCGCGCTCTGACAGGGCGGTCGGCGCGGCCATACCAGATCGTCGCTGTGCCCGGGGGACTAAGCCGCCTCCGTAAAACTACCATCGGGACATTCCCGGACTCGGGATTTGCCCAAATAGAACGCACGCTAGAAGTGTGTCACATACTGAACATCCGCGATGCGGTTCGTCGCGGTCCCCTTCCTTGGGGCGTTTCCTCCCTAGACTTGGGCCCGGGCGCCGAATGGCGACCGGGCCTCTTTATTTGTATTTGTCCTTCAATCGCATCGCGCGCCCGTTTTGGTGGCACGAATTCCGCCGGCCCCCAGTACTCTTACGAGGCGAGGCAGCGACGAAATTCCGGCAGCGCACGATGTGTCACCGCCCAGGCCGCATTGTCGACCGCCGCGCCCTGCGACGATAGCTTGGCGATCACCAGCCGATTCTCCGGATCGATGAAGAGATTCTGGCCGTGGATTCCCATCGCAAACATCGTCTTCGGCTCATCGTGAATCACGTACCAGCCGCCGCGATAGCTGAAATTCCGGTAAGGGAACAATTTCTGCCACTCGCCCTGCCGCCACGCATCCCGGTCGCCGGCCGTCCATAGATCGTCGATCCATGACGGCGGAACGATCGTGCGGCCGTCGCGGTAGCCGTCGTCGAGCATCATCTGGCCGATACGCGCCAAGTCGCGTGCCACCATGCTGAAGCCGCCGGTAGCGCGCGCCTGGCCCTGCCGGTCTGTGGTGATCGAGGCAGGCTGTTCGGCGCCGAGCGGCCGCCACAACAGGTCGGAGACCAGCGTGGCAAAGCTGGTACCGGTGGCGCGCTCGATCGCCCAGCCGAGCAGATCGGTGTTGGCGGAGACGTAGCGGAACGGACCGCCATGCGGCTGTGGCTTGATCTTGAGACAGCGATAGAACGTCTTCAGATCGGTCGGCGGCAGGTCCTCAGGCACTGGATCCCAGCCGGCGGCAGCCGCATAGGCGCGCTGGGCGTCGAGGTCGATCTGGATGCCGGTCCGCATGTCCAGCACCTGTCGCAATGTCGCGCCCTGATAGGCTGTGCCCGCCACTTCCGGGATCAGCGTCGTCACCTCGGCGTCGACATGCAGGTGGCCGCGCTCGCTGAGGATTCCGGCGATCAGCCCGGTGAGCGATTTCGAGGCCGACATGATGATGTGCGGCGTCGTGGCGGTGGTGCCGTTGGCGTAGGTCTCAACCGCGATCCTGCCGTCCTTGAGCACGACCAGCGCGTCGGTCTCGGTGGCGGTGAGGAAGCCGTCGAGGTCGAGCGTTCCGCCGCCTTGGGGCCGGACGCGAAAGTCAGCCAAATCGCGCGGTGCCGCGGGCAGGGACCAGATATCGTCCGGCGCGTTGGCGATCCTCTCGGTCGGGATCAGGGTATCGATGTTGCGGAACGACCAGCGGCTGAACGGCAGCTCGCGCCAGTTGGCGAGCGTCGCGCCGGATGCGTCCTCCGGTGCGGCTAGATCGGAACGGGGCATGCGAACTCCAGGTGGGTACCCGGAGGATGTAGGCGCTAGGCCGCCGACGGTCCATGCTGGCGGCCTAGTTCCCGGCGAGTGCACCTTGATTCTGTTCTATGCTGTCTGCGTTGACCTCACAGCCCTTGAAACTTGAACGGCTCCGCCGGCTTGAAGCGATCGTGCACTTCGCCGGAGAAGATGTTGCTTTGGCCGGGGCCGAGGTCGAGCTTCTTCACCGTGCCCTTGTCGGCGGCGAATTCGATCTTGGTGAGATCGACCCAGAACACATTCGGCGTCAGTGCGGACTCAAAGAAGTACAGTTTGCGCTTGTGGTCGGCGACGCTGCGCCAGCGGGTCGAGGAGATGTTCGGCTGGTCGGGCGTCGAGATGCCGAACGGCACCGACGCGTTGCGGATCACGCTGAAAGCGGCGGCGATGGATTCCACCGGGTCGGGCGTTTTCGGAATGGCCCCGACATAGAACGACGCCCGCGCGAAGCGGTCGGCGGCGCGATTGGTGCCCGGCAGCATCACCGTGCCGCCGATCTGCTGCCAGTACGAATAAAGCGCGAGTTGCTGATCGAAGGTCGGTGAATTGGTCATCACCTGATATTGCCGGCTGTGGTGGATCACCTGCTTGCCGTCGATGTATTCGATGATGGCACTGTCGCCGGAGGCATCCGATAGCGACAAGTGGACCGTGGCAAGGCGTTGCTCGCCGAGCATCTTGTCGGTGACGACCGTAAACGGTTCCTTGGCCAGCGCTTCGACCGCTTCGGCGACGGTCGCAAAATTATCGAGCGCGTATTGTGCCCAGAGCGACAGAGCCAGTCCCGGCTTCGAGCCGTCGAACGGCGGATATTGCGATTCCGCCAGCCACAGCACGTTGGCGACCAGCCCCGCCTCGTTGATGCCGTCCGAGGTCGCGACATCGTAGGCGGACGCGATCACGCTGCCGTAGCGTGCGGTCCATTGTGCCGAATTGGGGCCGGCCTCGCCGGAGCGCTTGATGCCGCGGGGGAAGATCCAGAGATTGGTGCCGATGTCACGGGCCCAATCCATCGATCGCGCCGTGATCACCTGATTGTCAGCACCGAGATAAACCAGGCGTGTGCACGCGTCGGCGACCGGCGGCAGTAGCGCCCCCGCGAGAGCCAGGGCACTGGCGCAGGTGACGAGGAGACGTCGCTTGAATCGCTTCATGCCTGACCTCCGATCCCACCAGCCGTGGGGTATTTTGCTGCGCGGAACATCCGCTGATTATTGATCATATCCCGAGTCTGGCGATTTGGTGCGGTACGCGGCGCACCCATGCGCTGACGTTGCTGTCGCTCCGGGACTGGATGCGCTAGTAGGATGCACTGGCTAATTTCCCCCGCATCCTCTTCAGCCCGACGAGATTCTGCGCCCGCATGAGCACGTCTGAACGCCAGAGCCGCACGTCTGCGGGTCCGACCTACCATCTGCTGTCCGACGAAGCCGCCGCAGAACTCTCTAGCATTCCGACCGAAGTGATCAATCTCGGCGACGCTCCGCCGTTGGCGCCGGCCGGTGTGCTGACGCAGGGGGAAGTTCGCGCAATCTTGTTGAGCCTGCTGCTGGCGATGTTTCTCGCGGCGCTCGACCAGACGATCGTCGCCACTGCGCTGCCGACGATCGGGCGTCAGTTCGGCGATGTCGAAAACCTGTCCTGGGTGATCACAGCCTATCTGCTTTCGTCGACGGCGGTGGCGCCGGTGTTCGGCAGCCTCGCCGACATCTATGGCCGCCGGGTGATGATCATCGTCTCGCTCAGCCTGTTCGTCGCCGGCTCGGTGATGTGCGCGCTGGCGCCGAGTTTGCTCGTCCTGATCCTCGGCCGTGCTCTGCAAGGCCTGGGGGGCGGCGGCATCATGCCGATCGTGCAGACGGTGATCTCCGACGTCGTCAGCCCGCGCGAGCGCGGCCAGTATCAGGCGTATTTCTCCGGCGTGTGGGTGTCGGCCGGAATCGGCGGCCCGATCCTCGGCGGCTTCTTCGCCGAGCATTTGCACTGGTCGATGATCTTCTGGATCAATCTGCCGCTCGCGATCGGGGCGCTGGCGCTGCTGCTGCCGAAGATGGCGAAGATCCCGGTGTATCACCGCCGCCGGAAGGTGGATTGGCTCGGCGGCGTACTGCTGATGGCCGCAGCGATGGCGGTGATGCTGGTGCTGACGTGGGGCGGCAACCGCTTCTCCTGGCTGTCGCCGACGATCCTGGCGCTGTCGGGCGCGGCTGTGTTGCTGGCGGTGAGCTTCGTCTGGCACGCGCTGCGTGCGCGCGAACCATTCCTGCCGCTGCAATTGATGAGCGGGACGGTGGTGCCGTGGGCGATGGCGGGCGGCGCGTTCACCATGGGGGCGATGATCGCGCTGACGGTGCACATGCCGCTGTACTACGAGGCGGTGTACCATCTGACCGCCAGCCAATCCGGCCTCGCGTTAATTCCGATCGCGGCGATCTCGGTGTTCGGGGCGGCGTTCACCGGCCGGGCGATGGTGCATGTCGAGCGCTACAAGCGGATCGCGATCATCGGCACTGGCTTTGCGGCGTTGATGGCCGCGGCGATCGCTGTGCTGACGCCACTGCCGCTGTGCCTATTTCTGACGCTGCTGTCGCTGTGTTCGCTCGGCCTCGGGACGGTGTTTCCGG
>NZ_QUML01000045.1:0-30296 GCF_010907025.1 Rhodopseudomonas sp. BR0G17
TCCGCATGCTGTGCTGCGCCAGCGGCGTCGGCCGCCGCGTTGCGGACACCACGAGGCAGAGAGCGCTCGCCGGCGCAGGCTCGATCAGCGGACGCATCACCAGCTCGGCCGCCCGCGGCGAAGCGGCCACCCCGCTTCGCGTCAGCACCGCGTGGCCGTAGCCGGCGCAGACAAGTTCGATGATCGACGGCACGCTCGAGACTTCCCAGGCGATGTCGAGCTTGACGCCGGCCAGCGCCGCCTCGTTCTCCAGCAGCCGGCGCATCGCGTGCACCCGCTCGGGCACGATCAGCGGATATTTCGACAGTTCCTTGAACGGCAGCGGTGCCGCGGCGGTGCGGCGTTTGCCGGCGGGTGCGTAGCTGACCAGGCCGAGCGGCTCCTGCAGCAGCGGCGTGATCTCGATGCCGGATTGCGCATCCGGATTGTAGACGAGACCGACATCGGCGCGGCCGGTGGTGACCCATTCGATGATGTGTGACGACAGGCCTTCGACGATCGCCAGCCGGGCCGACGGCAGGGTGCGCTTGAAGTGGTCGATCAGCGGCAGCGTCAGCTGGCGTGCGATCGAGGGCGGCAACCCGATGGTGACGCGGCCGACCGGCGCGTCGCGGCTGGCGCCGAGATCCTCGCGGGCATGCGCGACCATCTGCATGATCGCCACCGAGTGATCGAACAAACGCCGCCCGGCTTCGGTCAGCGCCACGCCGCGGCCATTGCGCAGGAACAATTGCTGGCGCAGTTCGGTCTCCAGCCCGCGCACCTGCCGGCTTAGCGCCGGCTGGGCGACATCCAGCACCATCGCGGCCTTGCTGAACGAGCCGAGCTCGGCGACATGCATGAAATATTCGAGCTGTTTGAGGTTCATCGCTGATCGCGGGCCCGCCGCTATTGCCGCTCGATGCCGGACTGCTCGATCACGGCGCGCCATTTCTCGATTTCGCCGCGCAGCCGTGCCGCCAACTGGTCTGGCGTCGACGGCTTGGCGTCGATGCCGAGTTCGAGCATCTTCTTCTTGAGGGCGGGATCGGCGAGGATCTCC
Organism: Rhodopseudomonas sp. BR0G17; assembly: GCF_010907025.1. NCBI lineage: Bacteria > Pseudomonadati > Pseudomonadota > Alphaproteobacteria > Hyphomicrobiales > Nitrobacteraceae > Rhodopseudomonas > Rhodopseudomonas sp. BR0G17. The sequence goes on from NZ_QUML01000045.1 coordinate 1,043, forward strand.
TGCAGCGCGGTGTTCAAGGCGCCGATCACGCCGGGTGGCGTGCCGGCCGGTGCGAACAACCCGTTCCAGGATTCGATGCTGGCCTCGATGCCGCTCTCGCGCAGAGTCGGAATGTCGGGTGTGATCTTCGAGCGCAGCGGCCCGGTCGCTGCCAAAGCCCGGATCTTGCCGTCGGCGAGATTGCCCTTCAGCGCCGAATAGCTGTCGATCGTCAGGTCGACGCTGTCCTGCAGCAGCGCCACCAGCACTTCTGGCGTTCCGCGAAACGGAACGATCACGAAGTCGACCCCGGCCGCAGTCTTGAACAACGCCGCGGCGAGGTTCTGCGTGCTGCCTGTGTTGATGGTGCCGACATTGAGCGCGCCGGGCTTCTGCTTCGCTGCCTTGATGACCTCTTCCAGCGTCTTGAACTTGGACTCGGCGGGCACCGCGAACAGGAAGTCGAAGGTGCCGAGGCTCGAGATCGGCGCGAAATCCTTTACCGGATCGAACGGCAGCTTCTTGAACAGCGATACGCTGATCGCGGTGCCGTTCGACAACAGCGCCAGCGTGGTGCCGTCCGGCGGTGACGAGATCACCGTGCGCGCCGCGGCGATGCCGCCGGCGCCCGGCTGGTTCTCGACATAGAAGCGCTGGCCGAGCTTGGTGCCGAGCTGATCGGCGATCAGGCGCGCTGTGATGTCGGCGACACCGCCGGCCGCGAACGGCAGCACGATCCGCACCGGGCGGGTCGGATACAGGCCCTGGGCCCGCGCGGGCGACGGACTCCTCGCCGTCGCCAAGGCTGCGGCAGCGGTGGTCAGGACGGCCCGGCGAGACAAAACAATACGTCGGATCAAGCTCATGGCGCGACGATAGTCCAACTGAACCGGATTTCACAGCGACCGCTGCAATTGACCTGATGCGGCCGGACCGTCAGAATCGTGCGTAACGAACGGGAGGGGCTGGCGCGTGCGCCGAGCTGTCCGCCCGACTGAAGAAGTCTTTCCGAGGAACGTTGTGGAGTCCCGATGTCACAGCCGCCGCTGTTTCGCCCGTTCACCCTGCGCGGCATCACCGCCAAGAACCGCATCCTGATCTCGCCGATGTGCCAGTATTCCGCGGTCGATGGCGTGGCCAACGACTGGCACCTGGTGCATCTCGGCAAGTTCGCCCAGGGTGGCACTGGCATCGTGATGGTCGAAGCGACCGCGGTAACCGCCAACGGCCGCATTACTCATGGCGATCTCGGATTGTGGAACGACGACCAGATCCGGCCGCTGGAGCGGATCGCGGCCTTTCTTCGCGACAACGGTGCGGTGCCCGCGATTCAGCTCGCGCATGCCGGCCGCAAGGCGAGCATGCAGCGGCCATGGTACGGTAACGCGGCGCTGACCGCGGAGGACATCGCCCGCGGTGATCAGCCGTGGGACATCGTCGCGCCGAGCGCGATCCCGATGGAAGAAGGATGGCTGACACCGCAGGAACTGACCGACGACGATCTCGATCATCTGCTTGAGGCTTGGCGCAGCGCGACGCTGCGCGCGGTCGAAGCCGGGTTCGAGATGCTCGAAGTGCACTGCGCCCACGGCTATCTGCTGCACTCGTTCCTGTCGCCGCTGTCGAACCTGCGTACCGACGCCTATGGCGGCGACCGCGCCGGGCGGATGCGGTTTCCGCTGGAGGTGATCGAGACGGTCCGCGCCGCCTGGCCCGACACGCTGCCGCTGGCGGTACGCGTATCGGCGGTCGACGGCGTCGATGGCGGCATCGAGCTTGCCGACTCGGTGGTGTTCGCGCGCGAGGCCAAGGCGCGCGGTGCCGACATCATCGATTGTTCGTCGGGCGGACTGCTCGGATCGGCCACCGCCAACCGGATTCCGCGCGGTTACGGCTTCCAGGTGCCGTTCGCCGAAACCATCCGCACCGAAGCCGAGATCCCGACCATCGCGGTCGGGCTGATCATCCATCCCGATCAAGCGGAGAAGATCGTCGAGCAGGGGCAGGCCGATCTGATCGCGATTGGCCGCGAGGCGCTGTTCGATCCGAACTGGGCGCTACACGCGCAGCTCGAACTCACCGAAGGTGATGAGGTGTTCGCCGACTGGCCGAAGCAATATGGCTGGTGGCTGGAGCGCCGCGAGTCGGGCCTGCGCAAACTCGACGGGCCGAAGCTGCCATTCCGGCGGAGCTGAGAGACCAACCGCGCCGTCTGAAAACGCGGATGGCCGGGACGAAGCCCGGCCATGACGAATCCGTTCGAAGCGCGACAACGATACGACGCTGGCAGGATGGGTTGAGCGCAAGCGAAACCCATTGAACCGATCGTCGCGTTAGGGTGGGACTCGCTAAAGCTCCCCCCCCTCCGACGACGTTAACGAGCCGTTACCAGCCGCAGCCGCCGCAGCGCGGACGAACCGGTGCGTAGTAGCTGTAGCCCGGCGACACCATCTCGACGCGCTCGCGGGTGGCGTATTGCGGCGGGATGCGCTCGTATTCGACGCCGCCGGGAGAGACCATCACGGTCTTCGGCACCATCACGGTGCGATACTGCGGCGGAACGCGGTGGGCGACGACGCGGCCCGGATTGACCATCACCGTTTCCTCGACGGTGCGGTACTCCGGAGCAACGTATTGCTGCTGATAGCAGGTGTAGCACGGCGGCGGGGCGCAGCCGTAACAAGCGGAGGCTGCGGTCGGCAGCGCGACGGCCGCGCCGGCGACGACGGCGGAAGCGAGCAAAGCGGCGGACAAACGAGACATGGACGATCCTCAGCGCCAATGAAATATCGCCGCATGTTTGGTTGTGATCACGACGTCCGTCAACGATCGAGCAGAATCAACCTTTACGAAGATCATTAACGGCGCGGCTTGGTAACCACTTGGTCATCAATCCGCCGCGCGCCGCGAACTACGCCGCCCGCACCGTTCGGAGGAAGCGGGCGACTTCGTCCTTCAGCCGGGTGCTGTCATGCGCCAGCGACTGCGCCGCGGACAGCACCTGCGCAGAAGCCGAGCCGGTCGCCGAGGCGCCGCGCTGAACCTCGACGATGTTCACCGAGACTTGGTGCGCACCTTCGGCGGCGTGGTGCACGTTGCGCGAGATTTCCTGCGTCGCGGCGCCCTGTTCTTCGACCGCGGAGGCGATCGTCGCGGCGATCTCCGACATCCGCGCGATGGTCTCACCGATCTGCCGGATCGCGCTCACCGACTGGTCCGTGGCGGTCTGGATGCCGCCGACCTGCTGGCTGATCTGGTCGGTGGCCTTGGCGGTCTGTTCGGCGAGCTGCTTCACTTCGGCCGCCACCACGGCGAAGCCGCGGCCGGCTTCGCCGGCGCGCGCCGCCTCGATCGTGGCATTCAGCGCCAGCAGGTTGGTCTGCGCCGCGATGGTGTTGATCAGTTCGACCACGTCACCGATCCGCGATGCGGCTTCGGACAGGTGGCTGACGCGCTCGTTGGTGGCCTGTGCCTGCGTCACCGCCTCGCTGGCGATCCGCGCCGACTCCTGCACCTGGCGGCTGATCTCGTTGACGGAGGACGACATCTCTTCGCTGGCCGACGCCACCGACTGCACATTGGTGGACGCCTCCTCGGAAGCCGCGGCGACCAGGGTGGTGAACTGCTGGGCGTGATCGGCGGTCGAGGTCAGGGTAGTCGCCGAAGCTTCCAGCTCGGTCGAGGCCGACGACACGGTCTCGACGATCTCGCCGACTGCGTCTTCGAACTTGGCGGCGAGGGCGATCATCTCGCCCTTGCGCTGCTGCGCGGCCAGCCGGTCATGCTCCGCCTTGGCGGCGGCTTCTGCTGCGGCGCGCTCCTCGGCCTTCAGCTTGCAGGATTCCACCGCGCGCGCCATGTCGCCGATCTCGTCGCTGCGCTGCAGGCCCGGCAGCACCAGATCGAGTTCGCCGTCGCCGAGGCGGCGGATGCCGGTGTTCAGCCCGCTGAGCGGCTTGGTGATCGACCGCGCGATCCAGATGCCGAGCACCATCACGGTCAGGATGATGGCGATGATCGCGATCTGCATGCGCTGCTCAGTGGCGCGCCGCGCGGTGGCGGCCATCGTCTTGGCGAGCTCCGCCTGCTGACGCACCGTGCTGGAGAGCTCGTCGAGCGCGGGCTGCAGTGCCCGGTAGGTCGTCACCATGTCTTTTTCGGCACGATCCAGCGCCAGGGCATTCTCCATCCAGGCGGAGAAGTCGCGCTGATAGGCGGCGAGCTTTTGCGTGATTTCGGACTTGGCCGTTGGCGGCAGGTCGGAGGCGGCGAGCAGCTTGGCGAATTCGGCGGATTGCTTTTTCATCTCGTCGCCGTATTTCGGATGACGGCGGAGCATGAAGTCCTTCTCGTGCCGGCGCATCATCAGCATCTGCACCATCAGGGGCGGGGAGTCGAAGCTGCTGATCGTCTTTTCGACATCGTGCACCGACGCTCGCAGGCTGCCTTCGAGCCCAAGATCTTCCTTGAGGCCGAGCTTCACGGTGGCCTCACTGAACCTGCCAAATTGGCGCTGGTAGTTTTCAAAGCCGTCCTGCACCGACTTCAAACTGCGGGTGAGTTCAGTCTGACCGGCTACCTCGGTCTGCCGGATCATGTCCGTGAGCGTCTCGGCTGCCACTCGTCCGCTCTGCTGAAACATGCCGAGATATTGCTCTTCCTTGCGCAGCATGAAGTTTTTCTCGGCGCGGCGCTGCTCGAGCAGGGCGATTTGCAATTTTGCGTTGCTGTCGCCGAGTGTGCGGGCTCGTTCGTCAATCAGCCTCGCTGCGTCTTGTGACGATGTTCCGATCATATACAGCGCGCCAAAGGCGAGAACGCCGATGATGCCGACCAGAGCGATGGAATTGATCTTGGACGTGAGGCCGAGACGAAGAGACATGGGAGATCCCGAGTTTCAGACGATTCGCTTGGACGATGACGTGTGAGTTGTGGACGTGCTTGTCGGTGAGGCAGGCAATCTGCACAAACACTGAGCAATCTGCGACGTAGTCGATCGCTGGTCCGATGAGGCTCCAGATTCGAATCTTGACGTAATAACTAAGCTTGGACGAGCCGGTGCTAAGTTTGCCTTAAGATCTCCCGCGACGCTGAAATCCTGGTACTTGTCCGGATCGAATTGATTAGTTGTCGCGAAGCTTTCGCAAGACGGGATGATGCTTCGATGACGATCGTTGGGAAATTTCATACAGACGCCGGATCGAAGGCGACCGATTACTAACAGAGGCGCGAGCGATAGAATCCGGTTCGGCGTTCTCGTGCGGTGCCGAGAGATTGCGCTCGACTCGATCGGTCGTAGTGACGCACGTCAGCGCATCTTGCGGGTCCCGTAGCTGGCCATGGACCTCCCTCATGCGGTCTGCGTCCAAGCATCGGCTGCGGCTGCCGGCGGCATCCGTCATGGAACCGAATCGGCGTTCCTCCACGACGTATCGAACCGTCCTGTTTCAGTTTGGGACCCCACGAACCGCAGTGCATCCTGCGGGCAACACTCGATTTGAAATTGGTCCGAGGCCGGCCGTCGATCTGGACAAAGCCTTGATCGGAAATCACCCTGACGCTGTCTCGAGGGCGCACGGTCTGCGGCTTCGCGACGGGGATCGTTGGGGGAGCCATGAGACTGTTCACGGGGATGCTCGCGGCCATGCTGCTGGTCGCCAGCGTGGCGTCGAGCCAGGCGATGGTGCGAATCGCCGACGATCGTGGCGGCCGGATCGGAACCTATGTGGACCGCTACCAGTCGCTGCGCAGCTCCGGCGAAACCGTGATGATCGACGGCCTGTGCGCCTCGGCCTGCACCATCGTGTTGGGTGCGGTCCCGCACGATAAGATCTGCGTCACCTCCCGGGCCAATCTCGGCTTCCACGCCGCCTGGGATCTCGGCTCCAATGGCAACGTCATCACCAATACCGAAGCCACGCAGATGCTGTACACGATGTACCCGACCAGCATCCGCCGCTGGATCGCCAAGCGCGGTGGCTTGACCCGTCACATGATCTTCCTGCGCGGCAAGCAGCTGATGTCGATGTACCGTCCCTGTTACATGGACGCGCAGGCTCAGGCCGGCCGCTGATTTCGCGCCCGCGATCCATCCTCCGGATCACGTGATCAGTGCGACGGCGTCGCGGCTTGCCGGGCGCCGCCGCTGGCTCTATTGGGGGCAACCGTGCGGCGATTGCCGCACATCGCAGCGGCCGTGCTGAAATAGCGTCGAACCGGCCGCTCCGAAGGTTGCGAGGTGTCTGCCGATGTCTGCACAAGCCAAATCCATCCGCCCGCTGGTCGTGATCGCTGCGTTTGCCGGCAGCCTGATCGTCGGCCTCGTGGTCGTGCTGTGGCTGCTCGGCGGTCTGCAGAAGATCTCGGCACCGGCGACGATCGGTGGTCCGTTCCGTCTCACTGACCAGAACGGCCAGGTCATCACCGAACAGAGCATGAAGGGAAAGCCGACCCTGATCTTCTTCGGCTTCACCCGCTGCCCGGACGTCTGCCCGACCTCGCTGTTCGAGTTGTCGCAAGTGCTCGGCGCGATGGGCCCCGACGCCGACCGCATCAACGCCTATTTCGTCTCGGTGGATCCCGAGCGCGACACTCCGCAGTCGATGAAGGACTATCTGTCGAGCTTCGATCCGCATCTGAAGGGGCTGGTCGGAACCCCGGAAGCCACCGAGAAGATCGAGAAGGCCTACCGGGTCTACGCCAAGAAGGTCCCGCTGAAGGACGGCGACTACACGATGGATCACACCGCCCTGATCTATCTGATGGACAAGTCGGGCAATTTCGTCTCGCCGTTCAACATCAAGCGCAAGCCCGAGGAGGCTGCGGCCGATCTGAAGCGGTATCTGTAGCTTACGCCGACAACCGCCATCGCGACCGCCGGGCTTTTGGCTTCGGCGCCAGCGGATGCGGACGGCGGGCAACGCCGTGCTGAGTCTTGTCCCAGCGGTACGGACACCAGACGAATTGCGCCAGCGCGCGCCACGCCGCCACCGATAGGCACAGCCAATAGAGCGGCGTCAGCGCCAATGCGCCGGCGTGCCGTAATTGCCGCCGCCGGGCGAGGCCGAGCAAGCCGACCACCAATGTCGATGCAACCCCGGATGCGATCGTCAGCCAGTGCAGCGCGCTCGGCGCCGCGGGCTCCAGCCAGCCGCCGAGCCACACCGGCAACTGCGCCGGCCAATCGATTGCCGCCGCCACGGCGAGCCACACCAATAATGGGTAGGCCAGCGCCGACAGCACATTGCCGCCGACCACCAGGTTGAGGCCGATCACGCCGCGCCAGCCGATCTCGCGCCACAGCCGGATCGGTTGCCGCATATGCACCTCCCAGGTCTGGATCCAGCCCTTCATCCAGCGTGCGCGCTGCGGCAGCCAGTTGCCAAACGCGATCGGAGCTTCCTCGTAGGTGGCCGAAGCAATGGTGACGCAGCGGTGGCCGAACCGGGCCAGCCGAAAGCCGAGGTCGGCGTCTTCGGTGACGTTGTGCGGATCCCAGCCGCCGATCGCGCGGAGTACATCGGTGCGGAAATGGTTGGAGGTGCCGCCGAGCGGCAGTGGCAGGCCGAGCGCCGCAAGGCCCGGCAGAAACAGATCGAACTGGCCGGCATATTCGGCCAGGAATGTCCGCGACAGCCAGCTATGGGTGAGATTGTCGATGCACAGGCTGGCCTGGACGCAAGCGGTGTCGGGGCTCGCGGCATCGAACGCTGCCAACGCCGCCCTCAGCTGGTCCGGGTCGGGCCGGTCTTCGGCATCGTAAACCGCAGTAAAACTGCCGCGTGCGAAGGCGAGGGCGTAGTTCAGCGCTTTCGGCTTGGTTCTCGGCTCGACCGCCGGCGCGATCAGCACCCGCAGATGCGGCCGCTGTTTGATCCGTGCCAGTGCCGCGCGGGTGGCGAGGTCGTCGGGCTCGATCACCAGGATCAGGTCGAGCTTCTCGCGTGGGTAATCGAACGCGTCGAGGGCCTCGACCAACGTTCCCACCGAGTCGGCCTCGCGATACAGCGCCGCCACCACCGTATAGATCGGCAATTCGGCGTCCGGTTTTCGCGGCGGCGGTGGCAAGGTCGGGCGCGGCCACAAGCAGGCCAGCAATCGCAATCCGGCAAAGCCGATGAACCAGCCTGCCAGCAGCGTCGTCGTGACGTCGGGATAGAGATAGAGCGGCAACGCGAGCAGGACCGCCACACAAACCCCGCGCTTCAGGCGCTGCCGCCACACCGGACCGGGCCGGCGCGGCGCCGCCGACAGCATCGGGTGGCGCTGGTGCAGATCGGAGCTGGCGATGTCGGCCAGTGCGCGCTCGCCCTGCCGCGCCAGAAAGGTCTCAACGGTCCCTGTCGAGGCCAATCGCAGCCGCGGGCGTGTGTCCGGATAGTCGTCGAGCAGCCTGCACAGCCGACGACTCGCAAGATGTCGCGGCGCCACCACCCAGATCAATTCGCCATCGACCCGGAGCGGCACGATCCCGGTCGCAGTGGCAGACGAGATTTGCGCGTCCTCCAGCGGACAGTCGGCGCGGTCGAACGCGCCGAAGTTTTGGAAGCCGAGGCGAAGCCAGCGCGCGAGATAGCGGAGATACGCTTCCTCCTCGATCAGCCCCTGCTGAATCAAGACGCGGTCGGCACCGATGTCGAGGTCTCTGGCGCGCCGCGCGGTGGCCTGCAGCAGTGCCGGCGATAGCACGCCGCGCAAGCAGTCCAGTTCCGGCGCTGCGATCGCTTCGGATTGTCGGTCCGCAGCCTCGCGCCATTGCTCGCCCGGATGATTGTCGTTGCTGACGAGGGCAGGCCGGGCGGCGAGAAAGCGGGGCGGCCCGGGCCATGAGGCGATTGCCTCACCATCGCCGCGCCCGTCGGTCATCGTCTCGTGCAGTCCGGCGTGGTCGGTCTCGACCATGGCACGCTCTTACGCAAACGATACTCGCGTCTCGCGTCGGATGGTCTATAAGACCGCCGGTGCGGAACCCCTGACTATGCAACCACAGATTGCGATGTTGATCAATGGCCGACCGGCCGTCTGGCGCGCAGCCGTGGCGGCGCTGGCGCTCGCCGCGACCACGCTGCTGACGCCTGTCGCCGCCCGGGCTGCGGACACCGCGCCCGAGGCAAAGGCGATTGCGGACGCGACCGCGCATGCGGTGCCGGGGTTTTGGGATCCGCGGCGGCGGCCGGAGCGGCCGGACATGTCGCGCCTGACGATGATCCGGTTCCTGACCGAGGTCGATTATCCGCCGTTCAACTTCACCGGGGCCGACGGCAATCCGGCGGGGTTCAACGTCGATCTGGCCCGCGCGCTGTGCGACGAGATCAAGATCACCTGCACGGTGCAGATGCGGAAGTTCGAGACCCTGCTCGACGCGCTCGCCGGCAATCGCGGCGACGCCATCATCGCGTCGCTGGCGGTGACGCCGCAGACCCGCACCAAGCTGGATTTCACCGATCCCTACTACCGCACGCCGGCGCGTTTCGTTGCCCGCAAGGATGCGGTGATGCCGGAGATGCGGCCGGAATATCTCGAAGGCCGCAAGGTCGGCGCGGTCACCGGCTCGGCGCATGAGGCCTATCTGAAGGCGATGTTCACCGACGCCGAGCTGCATTCCTATCCGAATGCCGAGGCGCTGCGGACCGCGCTGAAGCGGGGCGAAGTCGATTTCATCTTCGGCGATGCGATCTCGCTGGCGTTCTGGATCAACGGCACCGACTCGGAGAACTGCTGCGCATTCTCCGGCGCTCCGTTCCTGGAGAGCCGCTATTTCGGCGAGGGCGTCGGCATCGCGGTGCGCAAGGGCAACGACACGTTGCGCCAGGCGCTGAATTGGGCGCTGTTCCGGGTTTGGGAAAAGGGCCAGTACACCGACTTGTGGCTCCGGTATTTTTCCGTCAGCCCGTTTTGAAAGACCCGCCTTCAAGGGCGGCTGGAGACCTGAATGACGACGATCGACCTTCCGAACGCTTCCGAGCTGCGCACCCTCGCCGAACAATCCAACGCCTGGCCGTTCGAGCAGGCGCGCGCGCTGGTGAACCGGCTGAAAAAGCATCCGAAGGACGAGGTGTTGTTCGAGACCGGTTACGGTCCGTCGGGGCTGCCGCATATCGGCACGTTCGGCGAGGTCGCGCGCACCACGATGGTCCGCCATGCCTTCCGTGTGCTGACCGACGACAAGATCAAGACCAAGCTGCTGGCGTTCTCGGATGACATGGACGGCCTGCGCAAGGTTCCGGACAACGTGCCGAACAAGGAATTGCTGGAGAAGAATCTCGGCAAGTCGCTGACCAGCGTGCCGGATCCGTTCGGCACCCATGATTCGTTCGGCGCCCACAATAACGCGCGGCTGCGCGCCTTCCTCGACACCTTCGGGTTCGATTACGAATTCGCCTCGGCGACCGAGTACTACAAGTCGGGGCGGTTCGACGCGACGTTGCTGAAGGTGCTGGAGCGGCTCGAGAAAGTGATGGCGATCATGCTGCCGTCGCTCCGCGAGGAGCGCGCCGCCAGCTATTCGCCGTTCCTCCCCATTTGCCCGCGCACCGGCGTGGTGCTGCAGGTGCCGATCGTCGCGCACGACGTCAAGGCAGGCACGATTTCCTACGACGATCCGGAAACCAATGAACGCATCACCGTTCCGGTCACCGGCGGCCATTGCAAGCTGCAATGGAAGCCGGACTGGGCGATGCGCTGGACCGCGCTCGGCGTCGACTACGAGATGGCCGGCAAGGACCTGATCGATTCCGTGAAGCTGTCCGGCAAGATCGCCCAGGCGATCGGCGGCACGCCGCCGGAAGGCTTCAACTACGAGCTGTTCCTCGACGACAAGGGCCAGAAGATCTCGAAGTCGAAGGGCAACGGCCTGACGATCGAGGAATGGCTGCGCTACGCTTCGCCGGAATCGCTGTCGCTGTTCATGTACCGCGAGCCGAAGGCGGCGAAGCGGCTGTATTTCGACGTGATCCCGCGCAATGTCGACGAGTATCAGCAGTTCCTCGATGGCTACGCGCGGCAGGATCTGAAGCAGCGGCTCGCCAACCCGGTCTGGCACATCCATTCCGGCAATCCGCCGCAAGCCGACATGCCGGTGACGTTCCAGCTGCTGTTGACGCTGGTGTCGTCGTCCAATGCCGAAAACGCCGATACGCTGTGGGGCTTCATCGGCCGCTACCGGCCGGGCGTGACACCGCAGAGCCATCCCAAGCTCGACGCGATGGTAGGTTACGCGATCAATTACTACCGCGACTTCGTGGCGCCCACCAAGGTGTTCCGCGACCCGACCGACGCCGAGCGCGCCGCGCTGCAGGATCTGCGCGATGCGCTGTCACAGCTGCCGGCGGACGCGACCGCCGAGGCTATCCAGGACGTGGTGTACGAGATCGGCCGCCGCGAGCCGTTCCTCGATCACAAGAAGACCGCCAAGGACGGCAAGCCGGGCGTCTCGCTCGACTGGTTCAACATGCTGTACCAGGTGCTGCTCGGCCAGGAGAAGGGGCCGCGGTTCGGCTCGTTCGTGGCCGTCTACGGCGTCAGCAATGCGGTGGCAATGATCGACGGCGCCCTGGCGCGCAGCGCGTAAGATCAACAAGCGCGGCGCCGGACAGCGCCGCGCTCCGCGATCAGGCCGCTCGCACCGCGGCCGAGAAGCGGTCGACCTCGGTCTTGAGATGGCGGCTTTCCGCCAGCAGCGCGGCGGCGAGATCGTGCACATGCGTGGAGGCCGCGCCGGTTTTCTCAGCGCCCTCGCGGACCGCCCCGATCGTCCCCGAGACTTCGGTCGCCGCATCCGCCGATTGCCGCACCGTGCTGGCGATCTCGCGCATCGCGGCGCCTTGGTGATCGACGGCCGAGGCGGTCGAATCCGAAATCTCCGAGATCTGCAGGATGGTGTTGCCGATCGCCTCGATCGCCGACACCGACGATTCGGTCGCCGCCGTCATCTGGGCGATCTGTTCGGTGATCTCGTCGGTCGCGCGCGCGGTCTGCGCGGCCAGCGCCTTCACTTCGGCGGCTACGACGGCGAAGCCCCGGCCGGCCTCGCCGGCGCGCGCGGCTTCGATGGTGGCGTTGAGCGCCAGCAGGTTGGTCTGTGACGCAACCGCGTTGATCAGATCCACCACATCGCCGATGCGCCCGGCCGCCTTCGAAAGCTCGGCGATCCGCGCGTTGGTTTCCTGCGCCTGCCGGACGGCAGCCTGGGAAATGTTCTGCGATTGCCGGACCTGCTGACCGATCTGCGAGGCCGATGAGGCTACCTCGTTGCAGGAGACGGACGCGGATTGCGCCGTTGCACTGGATTGCTGCGAAGCCGCCGCCACTGTCGTCGCCAAGTGCTGGGTGGTCTCGGCCCCGCTCTCGAGCTGTCTGGCGGCTGCTTCCATGTCGGCGGAGGTGGAGGTCACGGTCTGAACGATGCGGCCGATGGCACGATCCAGGTCGTCGGCCATCTTGTGCATCTCGGCGCGGCGGTCGGCGTCGGCTCGCGCCTTGATGCCCTGCTCGGACTCCATGGCTTCGACCCGCAGCGCATTGTCCTTGAACACCTGAACGGCCCGCGCCATCGCGCCGACTTCGTCGCCACGCTCGATCGCCGGAATGGCAACGGCCCGATCGCCGCTCGCCAGCCGCCGCATCACTTCGGTCATCCCGGTGATCGGCACGATCACCCTTTTCACGATCGCCGTCAGCCCCGCCACGAACAGCAGGAACACGATGCCGGATACGCCCCACAGCAGATAATTAAGGTCGGTCACGCGGACCGCCGTCGCGGCTTCGGTGGCGGCGTTGAGATCGTTGGTGCGCTTGACGATGTCGTCGATGATCGCGCGATGCGCCGTGTAGGCGGCGGTCAAATCCTTATAGGCCTGCATCGCGGCATCCGGATCCTTGGCCTCGATCGCCGGAACCAGGCTCGCATCGATGATGCGCCAGAATTTCTGCACCTCGCGGTCGGAATCATCGATCAGCCGCGCCTTGATGGCCGGCTCGAGTGGCGCCTTGCTCCAGAAGGCGTGACGGTCCTGGTACTCCTTCTTGAGGCGGCCGAGCCGCTCGCGGTGAAGCGCGGAAGAGCCGGGGTCTTCCAGCGCCAGCGTCGCTTCCAGATAGGCTTCGATCACATAGGCGGGCGGCGGCAGGATATCGGCCACCAGATCGTTGCCGAGCTTGATCTGCTCATACAGCGGTCCGCCGACCTTGAGCTGGGAGAGGCCGTACAGGCTTGCTCCGAATATCGCCGCCAGGCCTGTGCCGATGATGAGGCCGAACATCAGAACCGCTCGGGTGATTGAAAGTCGCATCTAAGCCTCTCAGGTCGAAGCCGCGTAAATCACTCACCCGCGGGAGATTTTGGAGTCCCGGAGCAGCGTCTCGGTTCAATGAACGAGTTCCTAAATACCCCACGGCGCACCAGTTGCGTTACTCGTGGGACTACCAAAGCGGCAAATGCCGATGAGAGGGACGGCCCTGGGCGAACTACGCAGTCGCCTCTCGCGACGTTGATGCGATTCGGGGCGGAGTTGCGAGAAGAAGCGCAGTAGGGTGCAACAGGTGCGATGTGTCTCGGGTGCGGCAATTTTGCTGACTGTTATTCCTGATATCAGTCGTGAATGGCGCGCTGATACCTGCCATATGCCTTGATCTGGTATCACCGGCCTGTTGCCGCGTTGAAGTGACGCAGTCTTTCCCGCCGCACTTTTGATTTCAAACAAAGTTTGCTGCGTTGCGTCTTTCGCACAGTCGACACAACGATAATCCCTCGTCGGGTTGCCGCTGGAGCGGCCCCGTCAGTTTGCTCGTCAGCTCCAAAGGGAAAGACAGTGCCGTTTCTCATCAGGTTTCATGGAGGAAGACAATGTCTGAACTGGCTGGACTGCCCTACGACGCCAACATGCCGGCGATCGTCTGGTCGATGTATCTCGTTGCAGCTGCGTTGTACTGCGCGCCGATGCTGATCGCGTTCGCGCGCAACGTCGAATACAAATGGGGACTTTACGTCGGCAATCTGCTGCTCGGCTGGACCGGCATCGGCTGGGCCTACGCATTGTACTACGCGGTGTTTGCCGACAAGGAGCGGGGGCCCCAGCCTCGCTTGTCTTTGGTTCGATAGCTCGTTGCCGTAACCCTTTGCGGCGGATCGGTCGCGGCCGAAGCCGTCAGGCGCCTCGGTGCTATTTCGCCGAGGCGCCGGCGGCCAGCACCGGGCGCACCGCATCGCCTTCGCGGAGTAGCGCGCCAGCGCGTTCGACGACGACGTCGCCTTCCTTCAGACCCTCGCGGATTTCGACGTTGCCGCCATTCATCAGGCCGATCTCGACGCGGCGGGTTTCGACCACCTGGCGCCGCACGACCTGCACGATGGTTCCGACCGGATTGTAGATCACCGCGGTGAGCGGCACCGAGATGTTGCAGCTCTCGCCGGTCTTGATGGTGGCGCGGCCGGAGGCGTTGGCGAGCAGGCGCTTGTCCGAGCTGATGCCGACGAACACGTTGCCGAGCTGGGTCTTCGGCTCCACCGTGGCGGAGACGCGGCGGACCTTGCCCTGCATCTCGTTTTTGTCGCCGACCACCTTCACGGTCGCGGTCTGGCCGATCGACAGCCGCGGCATGTCGCGGGTCGGCACCTGCCCGACCAGATCGAACTCGCCGCGGCTGACGATGGTGAACAGCGCTTCGCCCTTTGGCGACGCCGGTGCGCCGATCAAAGCGGTCGAAGCCGACACCAGGCCGGCGACCGGCGCCTGAACCGTGCTGCCGCCGTCGAGCTTCGCCAGGGGTTGGCCCTGAGTAACGGTCTCGCCGGGGTCGACCAGCACGTCGCTGATCTTGGCGCCGGGCCGGTCCGGTCGCACCGAGACTTCGTCGCGCGGGATCAGGAATCCGGACACCTCGACCACCGCCGGAAAGCAGGCCTTGGCAGCGGGAAAGACCGTGACGGTCTGGGCGGCGGCTTCACTTCCCTGGGCACGGACCGGAGATGCCAGCGCGCAGGTGATCGCCAGAGCCAGCAGCGTTGCACGCTGAAGATCAGGCCCCAAACGGAGGGGATCAGCGATCAGCCTGGTCATGGTGAATCCTTGCCTCGATGCCATCCAAGCTTTGCTCTCGCGAATTCCGCTCGTCGTGATCTTGCCGGTTCGCATCGATCGTCACCGTCCAAACAGCTGCTTGATGATCGCGTCCACCGCCGCACCGTGATCGTCGTCGGAGCGGCTGGCGCCGCCTGAGTTGTTGCGATCGCCGCGGCTGCTGCCGAGCAGGCCGAACAGACCGCTGCCGATCTCGCGCAAACGCTGATACGCCGCATCCGGGTCGTCGAGCACGCCGGCGATGTCGGGAAAGATGCGCGGCGCAATCCACGGTCCCTCGATCCTGACCGGAATGCCGAAGCCGATCGGCTCGGGGGCGGGCGCAACACTTCGCTCCAACGGGCTCTGGCCCTGCGTCGTCAGCACCAGCTTCGGCTCTACTTTGAGCGCCAGCGTTTTGGTCGGCAGGTCGATCGCGCCGGCGCCGGTCATCCGCACCAGCGGACCGGCGAGCTTCAGATCGGAGGTCTCGGCCTTGCCTTGGGCGATCCGGAACGAGGCGGCGAATTCGCTGAGATCGGTGGCGTCGGTCGGGGCGATCTGCCAGCCGTCCTGGGTATGCGCAGTCAGATTGCGGATGATCCGGGTGACGTCGATGCCGCGGATCGCGCCGTCGCGCAGTCCGACCGCGGCGCTTCCGCTGAGGCCGGATGCGATTGCGCGCGCACTGCTCCCGCTGCTGCGTAGCGCCAGCTTGGCCTGCAGCCGGCCATCGAGCCGGTCGAAATCGGCGAGCCCGTCGAGCAGCGGCAGCGCGTGCACGCCGCTGAGATCGCCCTGCAGGTCGAACGTCGGGACCGCACCGGAGGCGTCGATCGCCAGCGTCCCGGTCGCTTGTCCGCCATAGGCGGCGAGACGGCTCGCTTGCACCGCCAGCACCCCGCCGGCGAGCTTGGCGTCGGCCGAAGCCGGTGCGATCCGAGCCGGACCGATGTTCAGCTCGGTGGCGGACAGCCGCAGTTCGGCATCGACGTAGTTCAGGCCGGCGAAATCGAGCGGCGTTTCGCTCCACGGCGAGCCGGGTGGCGCGGTCCGGGTGATGGCGACGAGGTCGAGCCGCTGAAAGTCGAGGTCGAGCTTGACCAGCGGCTTGCCGGCGATGTCCACCGAGGCCCAGCCATTGAACGGTGCGTCGCCCAATCTGCCGCTGACGCCGTTGATCGCCAGCGTGGTGCCGCGCAGCCGCGCTTCCGCTTTGGCGCTGAGCCGTGACGTCAGCAGCCCCGGCGCGTCGAGCGTGAGATCGATCAGCATCGGCTGCTTGTCATCCGCCGGCGGCGTGGCGGTGAGTTCGAACGACACCGGCGAGCGGCCGAGCGTGGCCGAGCCGCTGGCGGTGATCGGCCCCTCGTTATCCTCACGTTCGATGTCGGCCTGAATGCCGGCAATGCGGCGTTCGACGCGGTCGGCCGTGCTGGTCATCACCACGACGCCGTCCTGAACCACGATGCGTTCGATGTCGGCGAGCTCGGCGCTGCCTTTAGGCGCGGGCGCCGGCGTGGCGCCGGCCTCGTCGCGCCGGCGCAGCAGCGGCAGGTGTAGTTCCGGACTGATCAGGGTCAGCTCGGTGAGCCGCGGCGTCGCCGAGATCAGGCTGGTCAGCGGCAGTTCGGCGCGGACGGTCGCGATCTTCAGCCGCGGATCGGTGGTGCGGCCACCCGGCAACTCGGCACTGACATCGTGCAAGGTGAGCGCGACCGCCGGAAACAGCCGGACCGTACCGGTCCCGGCGATCGTCACCCGATAGCCGGTGTCGCGCTCGATCCGGCTCTGAATCGCGCCGGTCAGCGCGCCAGCCGGAATCCCGATCGCGATCAGCAGCGTGGCCGCGACGAGGAGCAGAGCCGCCATGGCGCCTGCGATCCTGATCGGCTTCATCTCGGCTCCTTACGCATCCGGCTGCCCGCTGATCCACCGACCCTAGCCACGCCAGAACGACGGCTTCTTGGCCGTCGGCGCCGGCTCGGCACTGGCGGGTGGTGTCGCCGCGGGCACGGCTTCGGCCGCGTCGCGCGCGCTGCCGCTGAGCAGTCGCTTGCCGACCGCCCAGAAGCCGCGGCCGACGTCATCCATCATCATGAACACGGCAGGCACGAAGATCAGCGACAGCACCGTGGAAAAGATCAGGCCGCCGATCACCGCCAGCGCCATCGGCGAGCGGAATTCGCCGCCGGCGCCGAATGCCAGCGCGCTCGGCATCATGCCGGCCACCATCGCGATCGTGGTCATCACGATCGGGCGGGCGCGCTTTTGGCCGGCATCGATGATCGCGGCGTCGCGGCTCTTGCCCTCGCGTATCGCCTCCATGGCGAATTCGATCAGCATGATGGCGTTCTTGGTGACGATGCCCATCAGCATCAGGATGCCGATCCACACCGGCGTCGTGAGCTGTTTGCCGGTCAGCAACAGTGCCCCGATCGCGCCGCCGATCGACAGCGGCAGCGAGAACAGGATGGTGATCGGCTGCAGGAAAGTGCCGAACAGCAGCACCAGCACCGCATAGACCATCATCAGGCCGCCGCTGATCGCGGTGGCAAAGCCGTCCGACAGCTCGGCGAGGTTTTCGGCATCGCCGGAGGGGCTGACTTTGACGCCCTTCGGCAGCGACTTCATCACCGGCAGCTCGTTGATCTGCTTGGTGGCGTCGCCGAGTGCGGAATTGCCGACCAGGTCGGCCGCGACGGTGGCCTGGCGCAGCCGGTCATAGCGGTTGATGCTGGTCGGACCCTGATCGAACTTGACGTCGGCCACGACCGACAGCGGCACCGCGCCGCGGCCGCCATAGATCGGCACCTGAAGCTGTTCGAGCGTGGCGAGCTCGCCGCGCGCCGAATCTTCCAGCTGCACCCGGATCGGCACCAGCCGGTCGCCGGCGTCGAACTTGGCGAGCGCCGGGCCGACGTCGCCGATGGTCGCAACCCGGATGGTCTCGGACAGGCTCTCGGTCGAGACGCCGAGCCGGGCGGCGAGATCGGCGCGCGGGCGGATCCGCAGCTCGGGCCGGTCCAGCGCCGTCTCCGAGATCACGTTGGAGATCAGCGGAATCCGCTTCATCTGCGACGCGAGTTCCTGGGCGACGTTGTTGACGACGGCGCTGTCGTCGCCGGTCACCACCAGCGAGATCGCGCGCAGGCCGTTCTCGTCGAGGAACCAGTAGCGGATGTCCGGCACCTGATCGAGCTGTCTGCTGATCGCGTGTTCCAGGTCGCGCTGGGTGATCGAGCGGTCGTGCTTCGGCGTGTAGTTGATGATCAGCGAGGCGCGGCGGACTTCCTGGATGCCGGGCGGCACCCGGCCGCCGTCGACGAATACGCTCTTCACCTCGGGCCGCTCGCGCAGCAGCTTGACGATCGCCTCGGTGGTCTTCTCGGTGGTGCCGATCTGGGTGCCGGGCGGCAGCTGCATCGCCAGCACCGAGCGTGCGGTGTCCTGCGCCGGCAAGAACCCCTGCGGCAGCAACACGATGCTCCAGATCGAAGCGGCGAAGATGCCGAGCCCGATCAGCACCGTGATGTAATAATGCTGCACCGACCAGGTGACGACCCGCGTATAGGCGCGCAGCACGCGGCCCGGCGGTTTCTCGACGTGCGGATGATCTTTCAGGAAATACGCCGCCAGCACCGGCGTGACGAACCGCGCCGCCAGCAGCGAGAAGAACACCTGCACCGAGACGGTGATGCCGAACTGCTTGAAGAACTGTCCGGCGATGCCCGACATGAAGCTGGCCGGCGCGAAGATCGCGATGATGGTCAGCGAGATCGCGATCACCGCGAGGCCGATCTCGTCGGCGGCCTCGATCGCCGCCTGATACGGCGACTTGCCCATCCGCATGTGGCGGACGATGTTCTCGATCTCGACGATGGCGTCATCGACCAGGATGCCGGTCGACAGCGTGATCGCAAGGAAGCTGACGAGGTTCAGCGAGAACCCCAGCATGTCCATCGCCCAGAACGCCGGGAAGATCGACAGCGGCAGCGAGATCGCCGCGATGACGGTGGCGCGGAAGTCGCGCAGGAACAGGAACACCACGATCACGGCGAGGATCGCGCCCTCGAACAGCGTCGAGATCGCCGCCTCGTAATTGCCTTTGGTGTAGTCGACCGAGGTGTCGATCAGCTTCAGCTCGACGTCGGGATATTGCGCCTTCAGCGCATCGATCCGCTTCTGCACCGCCTCGGCGACCACGACGTCGCTGGCGCCCTTGGAGCGCTTGATGCCGAGCGCCACCACCGGCTCGCCGTTGAAGCGCGCGAAGGTGTGGCGCGCCGCGATGGTGTCGGTGACGGTGCCGAGATCGTCGAGCCGCACCTCGCCGCCGGCATTCAGGCTGATCATGGTGCCGGCGAGATCGTTGAGCGTGCGGGCGCCGGCGAGGGTGCGGATCGCCTGATCGTTGTTGCCGATCTCGGCGCGGCCGCCAGCGAGATCGACATTGGTGCCGCGCAGCCGGCGCGACACGTCGAGCGCGGTCAGCCCTGCGGCTTTGAGCCGGTCGGGATCGAGCGACACCAGGATCTCGCGCTCGACACCGCCGATGCGTTCGACCTGGGCAACGCCGCGCACGCCCTGCAGCGCGCGTTTGACGACATCGTCGACGAACCAGGACAGTTGCTCCGGCGTCTTGCCGGGCGAGATCGCCGCGTAGGTGACGATCGGCAGGCCGATGACGTCGACGCGCTGGATCAGCGGCTCGTTGATGTTCTGCGGCAGGTTGGCGCGAACGCGCGTCACCGCGTCTTTGACGTCGTTGAGCGCGCGGTCGGTGTTGGTTTCCAGCGCGAACTGGATCGTCGTCACCGACAGGCCGTCGGTGATCGACGAGGCGATGTGGCGGACGCCTTCGACGCCGGAAACGCCGTCCTCGATCGTCTTGGTGACCTGCGCTTCCAGCTCGGCCGGCGCCGCGCCGAACTGCGACACCGCCACCGAAATCACCGGGATGTCGGCGCTCGGCAGCCGCGTCACCGCCAGCTTGGTGAAGCTGATCCAGCCCAGCGCCAGCAGGATGATCGAGAACACGATCGAGGGCAGCGGGTGCCGGATCGACCAGGAGGAAACGTTGAGGCCCATCAGCGCGCTTTCGATCGCTCGGAATCGTCGGTGAAGATCGGCTTGATGCGGTCGCCGTCGTGCAGCGAGGTGCCGGCGTCGGCCACCACGATTTCGCCTTCGCGGACCCCGTCGATGATCTCGATCGCATGATCGGAGGTCAGGCCGACCTTGACCGCGCGGGTTTCGACGACGTTGTCCTTCACCACCTGTACGGTGGCGTGGTCGATCGCCGAGCGCGGGATCGCGACGCCGCAGCTTCGCCGCGCATCGATGGTGACGCGCACGAACATCCCGACCTTGAGGGCAGGCGAGGCGGCGAGCGCAATCCGCACCTGGCCGAATTGAGTCTTGCGGTCGATCTGCGGCGCGGCGAGCCGCACCGTGCCGGTGAGTTCGGTGCCGTCGTCACGGCTGATCCGCGCGGTGGCACCGGGGCCGACTTTCAGGGCGTGAATGCTCGGCACTTCGGCATCGATTTCGAGGTCGTTGCCGACCGCGATCCGCAGCATCGGTCCTGCGAGCGGCGAAGCGGGTGCGCCGGCGATCGTCCGCACCTCGGTGATCAGGCCGGCGGCCGGCGCCTTCAGCGTCCTACTGCCGCCGGGACCGGTCACTCGAACGACATCCTGATTGTCGGTGACGACATCGCCCTCGCGCACCAGCACGTCGGTGACGCGGCCGTCGCTATCGGCGATCACCACCGCTTCCTTGCGCGGCACCACGAAGCCGGTGACCCGAACCTTGTCGGAAAAGCAGGCGCTGGTCGCCTTGGCGACGACGACCTGCACACCGGCATTGCCGGCAGGCTGATCCGCATGAGCCATCGTGACCAGGCCACAGAGCAGGCCGGCAGCGATCGCAGCGCGTGCCGGCGACAGGTTCGGGCGGATCCACGCATTGATCATCTTGGTACTCGGCGAACTTTCGACTGGCTTGGCGTTAGTCCGGTTTCACGCTCGGGCGCGCCGGGCCCTCTATACACCGACCAATAGTGACAAAACAGCGAAGGCGTCCCGCGGCAGCGGAACGCCTTGAAGCGACGCCGGTATCAGCTGGAACGCTGCTCATTTGGCCGCGGCGCTCTGGTCCGACATGTTGACCACCTGCACCCGGCGATTGACGCCGCTGTCGGGATGCGCCGGATCTTTCAGCCGGCTCTCGCCATAACCGACGGTGACGAGGTCGGCGCCCGCGATGCCGTACTTCTCGACCAGCACCCGCTTGATGGTGTCGGCGCGACGTTCCGACAGGTCCTGATTGAAGCTGTCACTGCCGACGCTGTCGGTATGGCCGGCAACCACGAAGGTTGCGCCCTTCAGATCGGCGCTCGACAGCGCCTTGCCGAGTGCTTCGACTGCCGGCGCCGCCTGGCGGCTGATCGTCGCGGAGTTGTAGTCGAAGGTGATTTCGAGATCGATGTTCGGCTTGTCCTTGGTGATCTCGGCGATCTGGGTCCGTTCGGCGGACGACAGCGATCGCGTCGGCCGGTTGCGCAGGCCGTCGACGAACTTGATCTGAGCTGGGTCGGCGGTTGCGGTGGCCGGCTGTGCGGCCGATAGGCTGCGGGTCAGCGGCTTGTTCGGCGTCAGCGCCCGCACGATCTGGTCCGACGTCAACTCTCCGGCCGATGCGGCGCCAAATGGGAGAGCTGCACCGAGACCGAGCATGAAAGCGCCGAGCAGGGCGCGGTGTCGGGCTGCAGTCTTCCTGGTCATCGTTCGGTCTCCTGCGATTGGCGGGCGTTCGCTGGCGGAGGATCTGGATCGCGTCGTTCCTGATCGTCGCGCCATCGCGGCGGCAGGTTCAACGCCGGGAGACGGTGAAGCGAAACTGTCACGCCTACTTCACACCGTAGCCGGCGAACTCCTTGCCGATATTGGGATCGAGCTTTTTGGCGGTGGTCAGGTCGATCTCGCCTTCGGAGGTGAGCCCGATCCGCTTGCGCGCCAGCCCGCGGCCGTACAGCGACGAGGTCAGCCGTGGATTGACCTTGAGCGCGGCGTCGAAGTCGGCGATCGCGGCCTTGTCGCGGCCGCTCTTCAGATGCAACAGCCCGCGGCTATCCAGCGCATCAACGAAGTTCGGACGCAGCTGCAGCGCCTGATCGCAGTCGGCGAGCGCGGGCTCGAGTTCGCCGATCACGGTCCGCACCCAGCAGCGGTTGTTGTAGGCTTCGACATCCTTGCCGTTCAGCCGGATTGCTTCGTCGAAGTCCTTGATGGCGGTCCGGTAGGCGCCCTTGCTGGCATAGACCTGACCGCGCCGGTAATACGCATTGCCGTCGGACGGCTTGTCCGCAATCTGCGCGGTCAGCGATTTCACCGTCGGATCGCTTGCCAGCGCCAGCACCAGTTTGTCGTCGTCGCCGCCGCTCGCCGGCTTTGCTTCCGCGGCCTGCGGCAGCTTGGCCTCCAGTGGTGCTGGTGCCGGCTTGGCGGCCTCCATTGGCGCAGTGGCAGCCGGCGGTTTCGCTGCAGTCGGTTTCTCCGCCGTCGTAGCGCCGGGGACGAAGACGAAATCTTCAGCCAATGAGGACGAGATCCACGGCACCTGCTCGCCGCGCGAGGCCCGGGTGACCGCTGTCCGGGTGCGATTGAAAGCCTCCTCGGCGGACAGCCCCGGCGTGCGGATTTCCTCGCGCAACGCGCTGACGAACGGGCTATGCGCACTGTCATTGTCGGTGACGACGGCGCTCAGTGCGGCGGCGTACATCACCAGCGAGCCGCTCGGAGCAATCACCGGAGCGAGGCCGGCAGAGAAACTGCGAAAGCGGCGCTCGAACGGATTGCGGCGCGAGGCGTCGGCCAGTGCAATTTTGACCGAAGCGCCGCGACTGTTCAGCTCATTGAGAACGCTCTCGAGCGCGATGCCGTCCCGCCGGACGTCGGGCTCGGTCCAGATCTGCGCATCGACCGGGATCAGGTAGCTCTGCCGGCCGGACTGGATGCCGAACCCGCTGAAGAACACCAGCGCGGCTGCGCCGGGTTTGGTCCGCTGATACAGCCGGTCGAACGCACGGCGCATCGCATCGCCGCTCAGGTCCTCCCCGAGTTCGGCATCGAAGCCGGCACGCTTCAGCTCGTCGGCGAATTCGCGGGCATCGCTGACCGCTTGGCTTAGCGGCTTGTCGGCGTCCGGATATTTACTGTTGCCGATCACCAGCGCGACCCGCGGCGCCGAACTATCTGCGGCGAAGCAACGTGGTGCCGCGACAATTGCGGCGACCATCAGCACGACCAAACCGAGGCGGATCTTCATGCGATGCGGGACCTGCAGAGGCGGGGCTGCGTGGACGAGGCGATTAACTCAGTCTTTGTGCACCGCATCTCACCCCGCCGTCGCTGCGCCTGTCAATCGTCCCCGGTGGCGGCTCCGCTCGTCGTAGCAGCCCGGTATTTCCAGATCGCGACGCGTAGATCGGAAATGCTATCCGACCGACGCCGGCAGTTTTGTTGGCGCCGTCTCGGAATGGTCGTGGCTGGCCTGGATCAGGTTCAGATGCCGCTCGATCTTGCCGAGAGCGGTGGCCAATTGGTCGCGCTCCCGCGCGGACAGGCAGGACAGAATCTCCTGTTCCTTGCGTTTCAGCCGCGGCACCAGCTCGTGATACAGCGCGCGGCCTTTCTTGGTGAGCCGTAGCCGAAACTCGCGGCGATCGTCCTTGTTCTCGACGCGTTCGATCAGTTCGCGCTCCAACAGGCCGGTCACCGCACGACTGATGGTCGATTTGTGGGTGCGTGTGCACTGCGCAATGAACTGGGCCGTACAGGCATCGTTGCGGAAACCGAGGGTGGCGAGAATGCGCCAGCCCGGAATATCCAGCCCATAGCGCTGCTGATACTCTTCCGAGAGCGCAGCGCTGACTTCCGCGGCCAGCCGGTTGAGCTGGAACGGCACGAACGAGAACAAATCGAGCTTCGTCAAAAAAATCTCCGGGGCCGGGTTGCGCGGCGCGACGACTGCGGCTTAGATAGTTGCAAATGAAACTATCACGCAGGAGGACGCCTTGACCAGCGCTTTGCACGGGCGGACGGGTCGACAGGGCTGAGGCCGATGGCCCATCAAGAGCATTTTCAGTTCGGCTATCGCCGGCACCCGGATCAGGATCGCCAGGACCCCGCGCGCCATCCGGTCGTGGTGGTTGGCGCCGGCCCGGTCGGACTGTCGCTGGCGATCGATCTGGCGCAGCGCGGCCAGAACGTGGTGCTGCTGGACGATGCCGACCGGATCGGCGAAGGCTCGCGCGCGATCTGCTTCTCCAAGCGTGCTCTTGAAGTCTGGGACCGGCTCGGCGTCGGGGCGCAGATGGTCGAGAAGGGTGTCGTCTGGCAGGTCGGCAAGATCTTTCGCCGCGACGAGATGGTGTACCGCTTCGACCTGCTGCCGGAGACCGGCCATAAGATGCCGGCCTTCATCAATCTGCAGCAATACTACGCCGAGGCATTCCTGGTCGGCCGTGTCCAGCAACTGCCGGGAATCGATCTGCGCTGGCGCAACAAGGTGACGGCGCTCGCCCAGCACAACGACCACGCCGAGCTGACGATCGAGACGCCGGATGGGCCGTATCGTCTTGCCGCCGACTATGTGATCGCCTGCGACGGTGCCCGCTCCAGCCTGCGCGGCATGGTCGGCGCCGAGTTCGCCGGCGAAGTTTTCGAAGATCAGTTCCTGATCGCCGACGTGAAGATGACGGCGGAGTTTCCGACCGAGCGCTGGTTCTGGTTCGATCCGCCGTTCCATTCCGGCCAGTCGGCATTGTTGCATCGCCAGCCCGACGACGTCTGGCGGATCGATCTACAGATTGGCGCCGAGGCCGATGCCGCGGTCGAGCGCCAGCCGGAGCGGGTGCGGCCGCGGATCGAGCGGATGCTCGGCCACGGCGATTTCAGCTTCGAGTGGATCTCGATCTACAAGTTCCAATGCCGGCGGATGCAACGCTTCCTGCACGAGCGGGTGATCTTCGCCGGCGACTCGGCGCATCAGGTGTCGCCGTTCGGCGCGCGCGGCGCGAACTCCGGTCTGGAGGATGGCGAGAACCTCGCCTGGAAGCTCGATCTGATATTGCGCGGGCAGGCGCCGGCCAGCCTGCTCGACAGCTACGATATCGAGCGCAGCCAGGCGGCCGACGACAACATCCGTCACTCCACCCGCTCGACCGATTTCATCGCGCCGCATTCCAAGCAGGAACGCCGGCTGCGCGATGCGGTGCTGGCGCTGGCGCACGATGTCGAATTCGCCAAGCGGATGGTCAATGCCGGGCGGCTGTCGACGCCCTCGGTCTACGACTCGCCGCTCTCGACCCGCGACACCGATGTGTGGACCAGCGGGCCCGAGCCGGGAGCCGCGATGCGCGATGCGCCGCTGAAGACGGCCGACGGCGCGCCGATCTATCTGACCGAAGCCTTCATGCAGGCCGGCGGCGGCTTCGTGCTGCTGGAGCGCGCCAACGGTAGTGCGGCGCCGGTGCCACAAGGCGTCCGCAGCCTCCGGATCGGCGACGACGCCTCGCTGCGCGACGACGACGGCGTATTCGCCGCGCGCTACGACGCCACGCCCGGTGCGGCCTATCTGCTGCGCCCCGACGGCTACGTCGCCGCCCGGTTCCGCCATCCGACGCAGGCTGCCGTCGACGCAGCGCTGGCGCGGGCATGTGGGAGGAGCACGCCATGAGTGCCGTGCTGTCGACCAAGAGCAACTTCGCCGATCCCGATGCCGCCTATCGGCTGATCGTCGAGACGCATCGCGGCCTCAGCGACGAGCAGAGCGCCTCACTCGACGCCGCGCTGGTGCTGATCCTCGCCAACCACCTCGGCGATCTCGATCTGCTTCGCGAGGCAACGGCGCTGGCGAAGCGGAGCGTGGTGGAGGGGGAACGGGAGTGAGCGGCGTCAACGACATCGCGCGGCGCAAGCACATCGCCCCAAGGTTCGTCATTCCGGGGCGCGCGCAGCGCGAACCCGGAATCTCGAAGTGATGGTGCGAAGCGGCGATCGCAGAACAGCTCGGGATTCCGGGTTCGCTCGCTGCGCGAGCGCCCCGGAATGACGAACCTGGAACGCTCAGCGCGCAAGCGCGTGAACGAGTCGACAACTAACAAGGACCCCACATGGCCAAAGGCTTTGCCTCCACCACCGACCTCGCTGAGAAGAAGGTGACGTTTTCCGAGATCGGTCCCGATCTGTACGCATTCACGGCGGAGGGTGATCCAAATTCGGCGGTGATCGTCGGCGACGACGGCTGTCTGGTGTTCGACGCGCAAGCGACGCCGGCGATGGCCAATAAGGTGATCGAGCGCGTTCGCAGCGTCACCGACAAGCCGATCAAATATGTGGTGCTGTCGCACTATCATGCGGTGCGCGTGCTCGGCGCGTCGGCCTATCAGGCGCAAGGCATCATCGCGTCGCAGGAAACCTATCGGCTGATCGAGGAGCGCGGCCAGCAGGATTGGGATTCGGAATATGGCCGGTTTCCGCGGCTGTTCCAGGACGCCGAGAGCATCCCGGGGCTGACTTGGCCGACGCTGGCGTTCGACGGCGAGATGTCGGTCTTCCTCGGCAAGCGTGAGGTGCGGCTGATGCAGCTCGGCGCCGGCCATACGTCGGGTGACATCGTCGCCTGGGTGCCGGACGCGCAGGTGATGTTCACCGGAGACCTCGTCGAGTATCACTCGGCCTGCTATTGCGGCGACGCTTACTTGCGCGAATGGCCGGCGACGCTGAACGAGATCCGCGAGTTCAATCCGAAGGCGATCGCACCCGGGCGCGGCGACGCGCTGAAGGGGCTGGAGACAACGCGCGAGGCGATCGCGATGACGCGCGATTTCGTCGGCACGCTGTACGGCGCCGCCGAGATCTCGGTCGCCAAAGGCCGCAGCCTGAAGGAGACCTGGGACGCCACCCGCGAGGTGATGGACCCGAAGTTCGCATCCTTCGCCATCTATGAGCACTGCCTGCCGTTCAACGTCTCGCGCGCGTTCGACGAAGCCTCGGGCATCGACGATCCGGTGATCTGGACCGCCGAGCGCGATCGCGAAATGTGGGCCGCCCTGCAGGGCGGTTAGTCCGAACCGCGAGCGTGGCTTCGGCCGCGTCCGCGCCAACCGATCGGAGGACGACCATGAACATCAATGCCGCGCCGCAGATCCTCGGCGGCTCATCGCAAGGCATCACGCCCGGCTACATGTCAGGATTCGGCAATTCGTTCGAGACCGAGGCGCTGCCCGGCGCATTGCCGGTGGGACGCAATTCGCCGCAGCGCTGCGCCTATGGTCTCTACGCCGAGCAATTGTCCGGATCGCCCTTCACCGCACCGCGCGGCGCCAACGAGCGGAGCTGGCTGTATCGCATTCGTCCCTCGGTGAAGCATTCCGGCCGCTTTGCCAAAGCCGATATGGGGTTGTGGCGTTCGGCGCCGTGCTTCGAGCACGATTTGCCGATCGCGCAGCTGCGCTGGGACCCGCCGCCGATGCCGCAGGAGAAGCTGACTTTCCTGCAGGGCGTGCGCACCATGACGACGGCCGGCGACGTCAACACCCAGGCCGGAATGGCGACGCATCTCTATCTGATCACCCAGTCGATGGTCGATCAGCACTTCTACAATGCCGACGGCGAGATGATGTTCGTGCCGCAGCAGGGCAGCCTGCGCCTCGTCACCGAATTCGGCGTCGTCAGCATCGAGCCGGCCGAGATTGCCGTGATCCCGCGCGGCGTCAAGTTTCGGGTCGAACTGGTCGATGGCCCGGCGCGCGGTTATCTGTGCGAAAACTATGGCGGCGCGTTCACGCCGCCGGAGCGCGGCCCGATCGGCGCCAATTGCCTCGCCAATTCACGCGACTTCCTGACGCCGGTCGCCGCCTATGAGGACAAGGACACGCCGACCGAACTGTATGTGAAATGGGGCGGCTCGCTGTACGTGACCAAGCTGCCGCATTCGCCGATCGATGTCGTCGCCTGGCACGGCAACTACGCGCCGTACAAATACGACCTGCGGACCTATTCGCCGGTCGGTGCGATCGGCTTCGATCATCCCGATCCGTCGATCTTCACGGTGCTGACCTCGCCGTCCGAGACGCCGGGTACCGCGAATATCGACTTCGTGATCTTCCCCGAGCGCTGGATGGTGGCCGAGAACACGTTTAGGCCGCCGTGGTATCACATGAACATCATGTCGGAGTTCATGGGGCTGATCTACGGCGTGTACGACGCCAAGCCGCAGGGCTTCGTGCCCGGCGGCGCGTCGCTGCACAACATGATGCTGCCGCACGGCCCCGATCGCGAGGCGTTCGATCATGCCAGCAACGGCGAATTGAAGCCGGTGAAGCTGACCGGCACGATGGCGTTCATGTTCGAGACCCGCTATCCGCAGCGCGTCACCGAATACGCCGCGACCTCCGGTCTGTTGCAGGACGATTACGCCGACTGCTGGAACGGCCTCGAAAAGCGCTTCGATCCGAACCGGCCATGACCAAAGCCCAGGATCACGATGCCGCGGTGCTGTACGGCTATTTCCGCTCCTCCGCGGCGTATCGGGTGCGGATCGCGCTGAACCTGAAGAACATCGTGGTGGCGCAGCGTTACGTGCATTTGCGCAACGGCGAACAGAACCTGGAGGCGTTCCGCTGGATCAATCCGGCCGGCCTGGTGCCGTATTGGAGCGAGGGCGAGTTCAACGTCGGGCAATCGCTGGCGATCATCGAGTATCTCGACGAGACCCACCCCGAGCCGCCGCTGCTGCCGAAAGACCCGAAGGCTCGCGCCATCGTGCGCGAGATCGCCTATGCGGTGGCCTGCGATATCCATCCGATCGGAAACCTGCGCATCCTGAAGCGGCTCAGCGAACTCGGCGTCGACGAGATCGACCGCGCCCGTTGGTCGAAGGAATGGATCGAACAGGGCTTTGCAGCGATCGAGGCGCGGCTGGCGCAGACGCCGGGGCCGTTCGCGTTCGGCCATAGGCCGACGCTCGCGGACATCTGTATCGTCCCGCAAGTGTTCAACGCCCGTCGCTTCGATGCCGACCTCGCCCCGTTCGAACGCATCCGCCAGATCGAAGCCGAAGCAATGAAGATCGACGCCTTCGTCGCCGCGGAGCCGGGCCGGCAGCCGGATGCGGAGTGAATGTGACGAATACCCTCCCCTGGAGGGGGA